>SXMI01000316.1 GCA_005777415.1 Actinomycetota bacterium
AGGACGCACCGCCGGAGCCGCTCGAGGACCTGCTCGCCGAGCTCGACGAGCTGGTCGGCCTGACGGCGGTCAAGCACCGGGTCCACCTGGTCGCCGACTTCCTACGGGTGCAGCAGCTCCGGGCGGAGCGGGACCTGCCGAACGTCGAGACCTCGTACCACCTGGTCTTCACCGGCAACCCCGGCACGTGCAAGACCACGGTGGCCCGGCTGCTCGCCCGCAACTACCGGACCCTCGGCGTGCTCGACCGCGGCCACCTGGTCGAGGTCGACCGATCGGGCCTGGTGGCCGGGTTCGTGGGCCAGACCGCGCCGCTGGTGACCGCCCGGTTCGACGAGGCGGACCAGGGGATGTTGTTCATCGACGAGGCCTACACGCTGGCCCGGGGCGGGACGAACGACTTCGGCCGGGAGGCGATCGACCAGATCGTGAAGCTGATGGAGGACCGTCGCGACCGGATCGTGCTGGTCGTCGCCGGCTACTCGGGGGAGATGGCCGAGTTCCTCGACGCCAACCCGGGCCTGCGGTCGCGGTTCCCGACCGTGGTGGACTTCCCCGACTACTCCACCGACGAGCTCGTCGAGATCGTCGTGCGCCAGGGTGAACGGCAGCGCTACGAGCTCGACGTCACCGCGGTGACGTCGCTGCGGGCCCTGCTCGGTTCTGCGCCCCGCGGCCAGGGCTTCGGCAACGCCCGCCTGGCCCGCAACCTGTTCGAGGCGGCGGTGGCGAACCATGCCAGCCGGGTCATCCGGGCCGGGGGCGAGCCCACCACCGATGCGCTCACGACGCTCGTCGCCGAGGACTTCCCGGCGGGCCTGGACGATCTCCCGTGAAGCGGTTCCTCGCCCTGCTCGCTGCGGTCGGGCTGGTGGTCGGCGCCGTGCTGGTCCGCACGCTGATCGACGGCGGGACGCCGGGCGGTGGGTCGGGCGGCGGGGACGGGGACGAGGTGACGACCCTGCGCTGCGGGCCCGACCTGCAGCGCGTGTGCGAGGCCCTCGCCGACGAGGGGAACGGTGCCGAGGGACTCGACGTGCAGATCGAGGACGAGGGGGTCGCGGCCGCACGACTGGCCGCCGAGGGGTCGGCCGGCCTGCGGGCCGACGCCTGGCTGACGGTGGGCCCGTGGGCGGCGGTCGCCGCCGACGACCGCAACGCGGCCGGGGCCCCGCCCCTCGACCTGGGCGGGACCTCGCCACCACTCGCCCGCTCACCGGGCGTGATGGTGGCCGCCGTCGACCGCGCCGACGCGCTGGCGGGAGCGTGCCCGGCCGGCATCACGTGGGCCTGTGTCGGACCGTTGACCGGTCGGCCGTGGACGGATGCCGGCGGATCGCCGGCCTGGGGGGCGCTGCGGCCCGGGATCGCGCCGCCGGCGACCGGGGGCGGGCTGGCGGTCTGGTCCCAGGCCGTGTCCTCCGAGACCGTGTCGGTCGGCCTCCCCTCGGAGTGGGCCCGCAACGACCTGGACGACCCGACGGTGAGCGCATGGTTCGACCAGCTCGCCGCACAGTCACGGCGCGCCGGCCCGGGGGTGGCCGATCCGCTGGCCCGGTTCCTCGTGGCGCCGGCGACCTTCGGCGTGGTCGGCAGCCTGGAGTCCGCCGCCGGACCCGCCGTGGCCCGGGCCGCGAGCCGGAGCGCCACCCGCCTCATCTACCCTGAGCCCGTGGTGAGCGCTGAGGTGACCCTGACCGCACCGGCGGGTTCGAGCGTCGAGGACGCCCTCGACCTGCTCGGGTCCGAGCGGCTCGCCCGGGCGCTCGCCGAGGCCGGGTGGCGGGTGGCGGACCAGCCGCTCGCCGAGGGCGTGGGGGGCGGGCCTCCCCTTCCCGCCGCCTCGGGACTGGCGCCGGCCGGGGCGCTGGCGTACCTCCAGGAGCGCTGGGCGGCGATCCCGTGACCGGCGCTGGTCCGACGAGGGCGCTCCGTTCGGCCGCGATCGGCGTGGTCCTCGCCCTGGCCCTGCTCGGCGCGGCGTGCTCCGGCTCGGAGGAGGGCTCCGGGACGTCCACCCGGCGGAGCGAGTGCATCCCCGTCGACGTCACCGCCTCCTCCGAGAAGATCCAGCTGCTCGGCGAGCTCGCCGAGTCGTTCAACGACTCGGGAGCGAGCGTCGAGGGCACCTGTGTCGATGTGCAGGTCACGAAGATGTCCTCGGGAGCGGCGGCGACGGCACTGGCCGATGGCTGGGACGTCGCCACCGACGGTCCCCGCCCCACGATCTGGTCGCCGGCGGCGAGCTCCTGGGGCCAGGTCCTGAACGCCCGCCTGGCCACCGAGGGCCGGCCGCCGCTGGTGGCCGAGCAGGCCACCTCGTTCATGCTCACGCCGCTCGTGATCGCCATGCCGAAGCCGATGGCCGAGGCCCTCGGTTGGCCGACGCAGCCGGTCGGCTGGGCCGACATCCTGCGGCTGGCGAACTCGCCGACCGGCTGGGCCGACCTGGGCCACCCCGAGTGGGGGGCCTTCAAACTCGGCAAGACCAACCCGAACTTCTCCACCTCGGGCCTGTCGGCGCTCATCGCCCAGAACTACGCCGCCACCGGCAAGACCGCCGGGCTGTCCAGCGAGGACCTCGCCAACCCGCAGGTGGTGCAGTTCGGCACCGACATCGAGTCCTCGGTCGTCCACTACGGCGACATCACCATGACGTTCCTGAACAACTGGTTCCGGGCCGACCGTCGGGGCACGGCGCTCAACTACGCCTCGGCCGTCGCCGTCGAGGAGAAGTCGGTGATCGACTACAACCGCGGCGACCCCGACGGCGTGCTCGAGCAGGGCGAGCAGCTGCGCCCACCCCGGATCCCGCTGGTCGCCATCTACCCCACCGAGGGGACGATCTACTCCGACAACCCGCTCTACATCCTGGACGCCGACTGGGTCACCCCCCAGCAGCGGGCCGGCGCCGAGCAGTTCGAGGAGTTCGTGCTCCGGCCCGAGAACCAGCAGCGGGTGCTGGCGGCGGGCTTCCGGCCGGGGAACCCGGACGTGGCGCTGGGCGATCCGATCTCCACGGCCAACGGCGTCGACCCCGCCCAGCCGCAGACCCTGCTCGAGACCCCGTCCGGCCAGGTCATGAACCAGTTGCTCGCCAACTGGGCCCAGCAGCGCAAGGGGGCCCGGGTGCTCCTGGTCCTGGACGTCTCGGGGTCCATGGGCGACCCGGCGGACCCGGACGACCCGTTCGGTCCCACCAAGCTCGATCTCGCCAAGCAGGCCGTCGTCGACGGCCTCGACCAGTTCAAGGACGACGACCTGGTGGGCCTGCGCGTCTTCACCACCGGCTCCGGCGACGGCACGGCGACGTTCAAGGACCTGAGCCCGATCGAGCCCGTGGGCCCGAACCGCGAGCGGCTCCGGCGGCAGGTGGACGCGCTGACACCGCTGAACGGCACCCCCCTCTACGACGTCACCCAGCGGTCCTACGACGAGCTCGTCACCGGGTTCGACAGCGAGCGCATCAACGCCGTCGTGTTGTTGACCGACGGGGTGAACGACGACGGGGACACCTCCGACGACGCCCGCCAGCTCGAGGCCCTGCTCGCCACCGTCGCCAACGCCAACGACGGCGAGAACACCACTCCGGTCCGGATCTTCACCGTGGCCTACGGGTCCGGGGCCAACCCGGCGGAGCTCAAGCGGATCGCCGAGGCCTCCAACGCCACGGCGTACCAGGCCACCGACGCCACCACGATCGACGCCGTGTTCACGTCGGTCATCAGCAACTTCTGAGCACGACGGATCGGCCCCTGCCCTCGTGGCACCCGTCCACCCGGGCGATCTGCAACCCTTGGGGCCGTGGCCTCGTTCCGTGACCGCTTCCTGACGCCCAAGGTGGCCCGGGCGACCACGTCACCGTCGGCGATCGTCGCCGCCGGGGCGGGCGCCGCGGCCGGGATCCTGATCGGCCTGGGCCCGCTCGGTGCCGTGCTCGGGGCCATGGGCGCCTGGGCCGTCCGGGTCCTGGCGGCCGTGCCAGGCGACCCGAACCGTCCGACGGTCGCACCACGACAGCTCGCCGAGCCGTGGCGGAGCCTGCTCGAGGGGGTCCTGCAGGCCCGACGTCGCTTCGACGATGCGCTCGGCTCCGTGCGGCCGGGTCCGCTGCGTGATCGGCTCGCCGAGCTGGGCGGTCGCCTCGATGTCGCGGTGGCCGAGGCCGGCCGGGTGGCGACGGCCGGGAACTTGCTGCAGCAGGGCCGCCAGCGGATCGACGCCCGGGCCATCCAGGCGGAGCTCGACGCCGCTCGCACCTACGGCGACGTCGGCGGCAACGCCCAGGTCGTCCAGGCGCTCGAGTCGCAGCTGGCCGCGGCGAGCCGGCTGGACGCCACCATCCAGTCCACCTGGGACCGCATGCGGCTGCTCGATGCCCGGATCGACGAGGCCGTGACCCGGACCGTCGAGCTCTCGGTCACCCAGTCCGACAGCTCCGAGCTGGGCGGACTCGACACCGAGGTCGACTCGATCGTCGGGGAGATGGAGTCGCTCCGCCAGGCCATCGAGGAGACGAGCGCCGCCTCCGGGCCCGCCCCGGGCCCCGCCGCCGGGCCGGGCGCGGCGTGAGCGGGGACGACCGACCGCCAGGCTCCAGCCAACAGGACCACCTGGCCACCGAGGTCGCGCTCGCCGGCGCCCTCGGTGACGACGAGGCCGTCGTCGGCCTG
>SXMI01000045.1 GCA_005777415.1 Actinomycetota bacterium
CGGTCCAACTCCGGGGCACCGGCTGCTCCGGCGGTGAGGCCGACCTGTTCGCCCTGCCCAGCCGCTACGACGGCTACGACGTCGTCGAGACAGTCGCCCGCCAGCCCTGGGTGCTGCACGGCCGACCCGGGATGCTCGGCATCTCGTTCTCCGGCTTCTCGCAGATCGCCACCGCAGCGACCCGACCGCCGTCCCTGGCGGCCATCGCACCACTGTCGTTCCTGGGGCGGCTCTGGGACGTGGGCTGGCCCGGCGGGGTGTTCAACGTGGGCTTCGCCGACTCGTGGCTCGCCGACCGCCAGCGGCAGACCCGACCGGCCCCGTCGGAGGGCGCCCAGGAGTGGGCGAACGCGCTGGTGGCCACCGACCCGTACTGTCGGGAGAACCAGCGCCTCCGGCTCCAGACCCGCAACGGGTCGGCGATCTACCGGTCGCTGTCGACCAACGTCGAGGAGTACGACCGGCGGGACCTGGCCGCGGCGCTGGCCCGGGTCGACGTCCCGACGTTCGCCCTCCTGCAGTTCCAGGACGAGCAGACCAGCTCGGCCGTCGCCGCCGACACCGGACTGCTGACCGGCGCCAACCCGAAGGCCTGGGTGACGCTGAGCAGCGGCGAGCACAACGATGCGATCAGCCCCGACACCGTCGACGAGCTGTTCGAGTTCCTCGACATCTACGTGGCCCGTCGCACCCCGGAACTCAAGTTCCCCCTCTACCTGGCGGCGCCGCTGATCTTCGGTCGACCGGCGTCGGTCGACGTGCCGGCGTTGCTCGGCGTCCCGTACGCCGAGGCCCGGCGCCGGTTCGAGGAGCGGCCACGGTACACCTACGGGCTGGAGCGGAGCGACGGCAGCGGCACCCGGTGGGGGTTCCACTCGTCGTCGGGCCCGCCCGCCGGTGCGGTGCCGACGACGCTGCACCTGGGACCGGGCGGGACGTTGGGCGGAACGTCGACCGGGGCGGGATCGGCGAGCTACGTCTCGGACCCGTCGCGACGGCCGGCGTCGAGCAGCGGGGGCTGGTCGTCCGTGCCGGATGGCGCCGGGCTGGGCTTCACCAGCGCGCCCCTGGAGGAGGACACCGTCCTCGCCGGACCGCTGGCGGCCGACCTGTGGGTGTCGTCGACGGCGGAGGTCACCGACCTGCAGGTCAGCGTCACCGAGGTCCGTCCCGACGGTCAGGAGCAGTTCGTGACCACGGCGGTGCAGCGGAGCTCGTTCCGGGGGGTGCTCGGCGGGGACGCCGTCCGGCCGATCGTGGACTACCGGACCCCGGGGCCGCTGGCCCCGGGGTTCAACCGGGTGCGTGTCCCGGTCCTGCCGGCGGCGCACGCCTTCCGGGCCGGGAGTCGGATCCGGGTCGTCATCGGTCCGGCCGGCGGCGATCGGACGGCCTGGCGGTTCGTGTCGGCCGACGACGTGGCGCCACCGACGAACACGATCGGGTTCGGCCCGGCGACGCCGTCGAGCATCACGTTCCCGGTGGCAGTGGGCGTGCGTCCGATCGCCGGCCTGCCGTCGTGCCCGTCGGCAGGTCAGCCGTGCCGGGCGTACACGCCGCTCGCCAACGGGGGCTGACGGTTCTCCGGCTCCATCGCGCGAGACGTACCCCGCGCGCGACCCCTATATCGGTGGTGTGCGGATGAGGTGGGGGAGGTCGGCCGGGGGGAGCGCCGGGGAGAACGCAAACCCCTGGGCGTAGCGGTAGCCGAGCCGACCGAGCACGGCGGCCTGTCGCTCGGTCTCCACGCCGTCGGCGACCACTCCCAGACCCAGCCGCTCGGCCGCGGCGATCGTGCCGGCCGCCACGTTGCGGGCCCGCTCGCTGTGGACCACGGCCGTCGTGCACGACCGATCCAGCTTCACGACGTCGACGGGGAAGTCCTGGAGCTGGGTCAGCGATGCGTACCCGGAACCGAAGTTGTCGAACGCCAACGACACGCCACGCTCGACCAGGCCGTTCAGGTTCGGGCCGACCGCCCGGCTCGTCCGGGAGAACGAGGTCTCGGCCACCTCGATGCACAACCGGCCCGGGTCGAGACCGGAGCCGCGGAGTGCGCTGTCGACCCGGTGGAGGAGCCCGTGGTCGGCCAGCTGGCGGGGCGACAGGTTCACCTGCACCGAGAGCCGGTCCCCGGACGGCGTGGGGGGCCACCCGGCCGCGCTGGAACAGGCCAGGGCGAGGATGCTCGCCGACTGGTCGGCCAGCAGGCCCGAGTCCTCGGCGACGTCGACGAACGTCGCGGCGTCCCAGACATCGCCACTCGGGTGCCGCCAGCGGAGCAGCGCCTCGGCGCCGGTGATCTCGCCGGTGGCGATCCTGAAGGCGGGCTGGTACCAGAGCTCCAGCTCGCCGGACGGGGTGACGCCGCCGCGGTCGACGGTCGACCGGAGGTCCCGCTCGATCTGGCGTCGACGGTCGACGTCGGCCTGGAGGACCGAGTCGAAGGTCGCCACCGTGTCCCGGCCGTTCGCCTTGGCGGCGTACACGGCGGCGTCGGCCTGCTCGATCACCTCCTCGACCGTGTCGTCGCCGCTCGAGACCGACACCCCGACGCTCACGGTCGTCACCACCTCGGTCTCGCGGAGCGGGAACGGAGGCCGGAACGCCTCGACGATCCGCCAGGCGCTGCGCAGCGCGTCGTCGGCGCGCCGCAGGTCGCGGCACACCACGACGAACTCGTCGCCGCCGGTCCGGCTCAGCAGGTCGCCTCCGCGCACCACGTCCCGCAGGCGGTCCGCCACGGCGCGCAGCAGTTCGTCGCCGACCTGGTGGCCGAACGAGTCGTTGACGAACTTGAATCCGTCGAGGTCGACCGACAACAGGGCGACGGGCCGGCCGCTCCGGGCGGCAGTGGCGAGCGCGCGCCCCAGCTCGTGGGTGACCTCGGCGCGGTTGTCGAGCCCGGTCAGCGGATCCCGGCGAGCCAGGGTGATCAGCGTCTGCTCCCGACGCACCCAGTCCGTGACGTCGCGAATCGTGCTGATGGTCCCGTCGCGTCGATCGCTGGACGAGACGGGTGTCACGTCGACCTCGCCGTGGCGCCTGGCGTCGCCGGGAGCCGTGTGGTCGAACACGACACGCTCGCCACCGTCGAGGGCCGTGTCCAGGGCCCGCTGCCAACGGGCCAGCAGCGACCGGGGCAGCTCGAACTGGTCGAGCCGGTGGCCGAGGTCGATCGGCCGGGCGTCGCGGAGGATCTCGATCGCCCGCCGGTTCCAGAACCGCAGGCGACTGTCGCCGTCCAGGTGGACGATTCCGTCGTTCGTCCCGTCGAGCAGGACGCCCATCGGTGCGCCCCCGAGGGCCGTGGCGTCGTGGGTGGCAGGCCCACGTCCCCCCATGGACGGCGCCCACTCGAGGAGGACGCCGTCGCCGAGACGGCGGGCACGGGCCGGGGCGCCGAACGGCGCCGACTCCGCCGGCCACGGCAGGTGGACGCTCTCGCCCACCCCGGTGTCCAGGACCCGGCGGAGCGTGTCGACGACCGCGTCCACATCGCTCGGGACGTGCGTCCGGTCGTGGGCCCGGCGCAGGGTCGTCCGGAGGATCTCGTCACCCGCCATCTCGAGCGCCGAGCAGGCCGCCTCGTTGGCGAACCGCCAGTCGAAGTCCACGACGATCCCGCCGGGGTCGCGGACCGCCGACAGGGCGGCGACGGGCGACAGGTGGTCGAGCAGGTCGTTGAGGAACCCGATCGACATCAGCGCGGGGGGGCCCGTCGGCTCGTCCCCCGTGCTGTCGACGATCGTTCCGCTCCGGCTGTCCACGTCGCTCGTGTCGGTGGTCGTCATCCACCCCCACTCGACCCGGCGCGGACGGATGGACGGGACCTTGGTCCCGGATCCGTTGCGCCGGACCAGCGGTTGCGCCGCGGTGCGACCGCCCGTACGGTCCCCGCCGGGCGGTCGAGGGGCCGCTCCCGGGCGTGCGTCGCGAGGGGGCACCGTGCTGACCAGGGACGACTTCGGA
>SXMI01000317.1 GCA_005777415.1 Actinomycetota bacterium
CAGGGCGATGGGCAGCACGGCGACGGAGGCGATCCAGAGCATGGACGCCTGGAACTCGAGCGGCGACTGCGTGGCCCGGGCCCGCTTCGTGCCGAGCACGTAGACGATGTTCGCCGCGACACCCGCCACTGCGAACAGGTCTCCACGGAGCGACCAGTCGCCGGAACGGGCCGACGATCCGATCACGACGAGCACCGTCCCGAGCACCGCCACCGCACTCGACGCCCACAGCAACCGGCCCAGCCGGTGCGAGGTCCGGTGGGTGATGAACGCGAGCACGAGTGGCTGCAGGCTGCCGATCACCGTGGCCGACACCAGCGTGGTGGTCCGGAAGGCGACGAACAGGAAGACGATCGACAGGCCGAAGCCCACGCCACCCAGCGCGCCGGTGCGGAGGTGGTCCCACGACGGTCGGCGGCCCCGGACCAGCAGGATCGCCTGGTAGACGACCGCCGCCAGCAGGCACCGCCAGAAGGCGAGCACCGGCCCGTCGAGCGGGGCGGCCCGGGCGATCAGCCCGCCGCCGGCCCAGCAGATCGTGCCGACCAGCAGGATCGGCCCGGCCCAGCGGGCGGCGAACGACGGTCCGGGGGTCGGGGTGGTCGGGGCAGCCACCCCGGCACCGTACCGAGGACGGATGCTGCCGGCCCCACCGGATCCGCCGGGCGTGCGTCGTCCGGGGGAACCGGCCAGACTCGCCGGCGTGGTGCGCGTGGAGACGATCGGAGCGCTGGTCCCGGGCCCGGCCGCGGCCGGCGTGGCGTGCCTGCCCGCCAACAACAACCTGGACCTGGTCCGGTTCCGCGACCGCCTCTGGCTGGTGTGGCGCACCGCGCCCAGCCACTTCGCCTCCGATGAGGCCCGCCTCGAGGTCACCTCGGCCCCCGGAGTCCACGGCCCGTGGCGCCACGAGCACACGATCCACCTGGGTGCCGACCTGCGGGAGCCCCGCTGGCTGGTCGACGGCGAGCACCTGCACCTGTGGTTCATGCGGCTCGGCACCGACCCCAAGCGGTTCCAGCCCAGCGGGGTGTTCCAGACGACGACGGACGGGGAGGCCGGGACCACCGGTGCCGTGGCGACGACGTGGAGCGAGCCGGAGCTGGTCGTGGGCCCCGACGCCGTGCCGTGGCGGGTGCGCCGTCTCCGTGGACGCTGGGCCATGCTCGGATACCGGGGTGCGGAGCGCATGTACGGGCCCCGGCCGGTCGACCCGACGGTCGAGGTGCGCTGGAGCGACGACCTGACGACCTGGTCCGACCCGGTGGCGATCCACCACGGGGGCACCGAGTGCGAACTGGTCGAGCTGGCCGACGGTCGGATCGTCGGGATCACGCGCAACGAGGGCCCGTCCCGCCGCGGAGGCGACCTGCTCGTGGGCACCGACGTCGAGTCCCTCGCCACGACACCGATCCGGCGCAAGCCGGACTCGCCGAACCTGGTCCTGTGGGGCCGCGAGCCCTACCTGTTCGCCCGACGCCAGGTGGCCCACGGCGGGGCCTACGACCTGTCGCCGTCGTGGTTGCCCGGAGCGGTCGCCATCCGAACCGATCAGGCCGTGTGGTCGCTCACCCGCAAGCGCAGCGCGCTCTACCGGATCGACCCGGACGGGCCGACCCTGGAGTGGGTCCTCGACCTGCCGTCCCGCGGTGACTGCGCGTTCACCGCCGTGGTGGAGGAGCCGGACGGGTCGCTGCTCGTCGCCGACTACAGCTCACCCGCCGGGGGTGGCGACGTGGCCTGGATCCGGGGCCAGCTGCGGCCGACGGGGATCTCGCTCCACCGGCTCACCCGCGATGATCTGCGGGCCTGACGCGCGACCTGTGCGCGCGGTGGAGCCGGAGATGGCTAGCCGCCGGCGAGGTCGCGCCGCTCGAAGATCGGGACCGCAGCGGCGACCGCCACGAGCATGACGAGCGGCATGAGCGCGGCCAGTCCGGGGAGCGTCGGCCCGATCGGTCCGTCGACGATCGCCTGGTACACCGGTGACAGCCACCGGTACGGCCGGACGGCGTCGACGAGCTGGCCGACGATGTAGAGCAGGTACGCCGCCACCGCCAGACCGCCGCTCGCTGCCAGTGCGATGCTGCGACGGCCGGATGCGGCACCCACGGCGATCGCGACGACGCCGAACTCCGCACCCAGCAACGACATGAGGAGCGCGGCACGGGCGGCGGGGACGACGCCGACCTCCATGCCGGCGACCACGGAGCCGAGCAGGATCGCGGCCCAGAGCACCGCCCCGAGCACCGACACACCGACGACGATCGCCGCCGCCCTCTGGAGGAGGATCGACGTACGGGTCGTGGGTGTGACCGCCAGCAGCTCGAGCAGTCCGTCCTGTTCCTCGCCGGCGACCATCCGGGCCCCCCGGCCGATGCCGTACACCACGAAGATGGCCGGCAGCACGATGCTGAACAGTTCGCCGTTCAGGAAGCCGGTGCCGGTGGCGAAGTCGGCGACGTTGAAGGCCTCCTTCAACGGTTCCGGGTACTGAGCCAGGAGCGCGTCGATGTCCATCGACTGCATCGACGGCCAGATGGCGGCCATCAC
>SXMI01000318.1 GCA_005777415.1 Actinomycetota bacterium
GCCGAGTTCGAGCGAGCTGGTCGCCACCAGGCCCCGCACCTCACCCCGCTTGAGCTCGTCCTCGACGACCGTCCGGCGCTCCCGCGACAGCGAGCCGTGGTGGGCCAGGACCAGCTCGGGCGCCGGCTCGCCGGTGTCCGGTCCGGCAGCACCGTCGACCCCCACACCCCGACGCTCGGCGTCGAGCTCGTTGAGCCGACTCGCGAGTCGCTCGGCGAGTCGTCGGGCGTTGACGAAGATGAGTGTCGACCGGTGGGCGTGCACCTCGTCCAGGAGGAGCGGGTGGACCGAGGGCCAGATCGACCGTCGGACCGGTCCGGCGGCGGCCGGACCCGGGGTCGGCTCCTCGATCACCTGACCGAGCGTCGCCAGGTCGTCGACGGCGGCCACGACCCGGAGGTCGAGCTCCTTGGAGATCCCGGCGTCGACGACCGCCACCGGACGGGGCGGCGGCGGAGTCACCGAACCGTCCACCGGCGCCGCACCCGACCCGGGGACCTCGTTGCCGGCCAGGAAGTGGGCGACCACCTCGAGCGGCCGCTGGGTCGCCGACAGGCCGATGCGCTGCACGGCCGCCCGCCTGACCGGCTCCGACGAGCCACCAGCGCCCAGGACCAGGTGCTCGAGGCGTTCCAGGCTGAGCGCCAGGTGGGCACCCCGCTTGGTGGGTGCGAGCGCATGGATCTCGTCGACGATCACCTGCTCGGTCGACGCCAGCGTCTCCCGCACCTGCGAGGTCAGCAGCAGGTACAGGGACTCGGGGGTCGTGATGAGGATCTCGGGCGGGTGTCGTTGCAGGGCACGCCGCTCGGCCGCCGACGTGTCCCCCGTCCGGACGCCGACCGACGGCGGCCGGAACGCCACCCCCGAGCGCTCCGCCCGGAGCGCGATGCCCCGGAGCGGCGCCCGGAGGTTGCGCTCGACGTCCGTCGCCAGGGCCCGCAGGGGCGAGATGTAGACCACCGACGTCCCGGCCGCCGGTTCGGGGCGCGAACCCAGCCGGTCGATCGCCCCGAGGAAGGCCGCCAACGTCTTGCCGGATCCCGTCGGGGCGCACAGGAGGGTGTGCTCGCCACGGGCGATCGGCGCCCAGGCCGATGCCTGGGCCGAGGTGGGCGAGCCGAACGACTCGTGGAACCAGTCCCGGGCCGCCGTCGAGAACCCGGCGAGCGGCTCGGCGACGGTCATGTCCCTGAGCGTAGGCTGCACCCATGCCGTCCAACCCCTCGCGCCGAGGCGAGTTCCACCCCGCAGCAGAGGAGTACTGCGAGGCGATCTGGGAGCTGCAGGAGGACGACATCGCCGTGATCCAGGCCCGGATCGCCGAACGACTCGAGGTGTCCCGCCCGGCGGTCTCCGAGATGATCCGACGTCTCGAGTCCGACGGCCTCCTCGACGTGGGGAGCCGGATCACGCTCACCGACACCGGCCGTTCGCTCGCCGAGCGGGTCGTGCGGCGCCACCGGCTCGCGGAACGCTTCCTGACCGACGTGCTCGGCCTCTCCTGGGCGGACGCGCACGCCGAGGCCGGGAAGTGGGAGCACGTGATCTCGGAGCCGGTCGAGGAGGCGCTCGCCCGGGTGCTCGGCGACCCCACGACCTGCCCGCACGGCAACCCCATCCCCGGGGCGAGCTACACCGCACCGGAGACGACCTCCCTGTCCTCGATCGCCATCGGGTCCGGCTTCACGGTGAGCCGGATCCCCGAGGAGCTCGAGTTCACCCCGGGACTGCTCGACTTCCTGCAGGACAACCAGGTGCTCCCCGGTCGCCACGGCGTGCTGACGGCGCTGTCACCCGACGGGACGGCCACCGTCGAGATCGACGGCCGGCACGTGGGCATCGGCGCCTTCGCCTCCGAGCGCATCCTCGTCACCGCCTGAGACGACCGGACCCCGCAGCACCTCGGGCAGCGGGCGGGCGTGCAGGACCGCCAGCCGCTTCGTGGACCGGGTCAGGGCCACGTAGAGCGACTGGGCGCCGCGGGCCTCCTCCTCGAGGATCGCCGCCGGCTCGACCACCACCACGGCGTCGAGCTCCAGGCCCTTGACCAGCGAGATCGGCACCAGGGTCACCTGGCGGTCCAGGCCCTGTCGGGTGGCCCGGCCGAAGTCCACCCCGGCGTCCGTCAACGCGTCCGCCGCCCGGTCGACCAGCGATCGGGGTGCCACGACGGCCACGTTGCCGGCCCCGACGGACTCGAGTTCGTCGCGCACCAACCCCGCCAGGGAACCGCCGAAGGTCCCGGGGTCGCAGGCCACGATGGTCGGTGGATCACCGACCCGCCGGATGCTCACCGGCGGCGCCAGACCCGGTGCGGCCAGCGCCAGGACCCGGGACGCGTAGTCCATGATCGGACCCGGTACCCGGTAGCCGACCCGGAGCTCCGCCGACTGCGGCGGACGGCGGTCCGGGAGGTGGGCCAGCACCGAGGACCAGTCGTCGTGGGCCCAGGCCCCGGTCGCCTGGGCGATGTCGCCCACGATCGTCATCGACCCGTTCAGCGACCGGCGATCGAGCATCCGGAGCTCCATGGGCGAGAGGTCCTGGGCCTCGTCGACGACGATGTGGCCGTAGGTCCGGACGACGTCCTGGTCCCGACGGGACGGCCGCGGCCCGAGTCGCTCGAGCGCCTCGTCGAGGAGCGGCACGTCCTGGTGCGGGTGGACCACCTCCGATGCATCGCTCAGGCGCGGCCGCGCCAGCAGCTCCCACTCGTCCCGTCGGAACCAACGACGACACGCCGAGCGGAGCAGCCCCGGGGAGCCGAACAGGTCGTTGAGCAGCTCGGTGGGCGTGAGGATCGGCCACATCCGTTCCAGGGCCGTTCGGACCAGCAGGTCGTCGCGCGTGCGTTCCCGGACCACGTCGGGACCGTCACCCGTGCGCGAGGTCGAAGCGAGCCGTTCGAAGACGAGCTGCTCGACGTGTCGCCGACCGGCGTTGTGGGTCCGGAACCGCCGCCGGGCGTCCTGGACGATCGCCTCCGACTCGGACACCGACATGGTCAGGTGCTGGACCCCGTACGGAACGCGGAGCGTCTCGCGCAGCGGACGTTCGCGGTCACGGACCGCCTGGGCGACCACGTCGATCATGCGCAGGTCGCCCTTCACCCGGGCGGTCGCCTCGCTGTCCCATCCGACCACCCGGACGTGGGGCACCAGGTCGGCCAGCACGGCGATCTCGACCCCCGCCTCACCGAGCGACGGGAGCACCTGTTCGATGTAGCTCAGGAACACCCGGTTCGGACCGACGACCAGCACCCCCTGGCCCTCGAGCGGGAACCGGTGCGAGTAGAGCAGGTAGGCCGCCCGGTGCAGCGCCACCACCGTCTTGCCCGTCCCGGGGCCGCCCTGGACGACCAGGACCCCGGCCAGCGGCGAGCGGATCACGACGTCCTGCTCGCCCTGGATCGTCGCCACGATGTCCGAGAGCCGACCGGTCCGCGACTCCTCGAGCGCCGCGATCAGGGCGCCCTGCCCCTGCACCTCACCACGGTCCAGGGCCTCGGCGGCCGAACCGAACAGCTCGTCGTCGATCCCGAGCAGGGTCCGGCCCCGGGTGGCGAAGTGTCGCCGACGGCGCAGGCCCATGGGGTCCCGGCCGGTGGCCCGGTAGAACGACTCGGCGATCGGCGCCCGCCAGTCGACGACCACGGGCTCGCGCTGCGCATCCGACACGGCGATGCGGCCGATGTGGAACGACTCGACCTCGGGCCGCTCCTCGGTGGGCTCTGCGTCGATCCGACCGAACACCAGCGACTGGTCACCGACGTCGAGTTGGGCGAGCCGTTGGTCGACCTGCTCCTGGACGACGTCCCGCTCGTAGCGGTGCTGGAACGTGCCGCCCGGGCCGCCGTCGTACTGGGCCCGCATGGCCGCGACCGCGGCGCGGGTCCGCTCGAGGCAGTCGTAGGCGTGGTCGATCGCCCGCTGTTCGTCGATCAGGTCGGGGTGCTCGGACAACGTCGGTCCTGGGGTCGGGAACCGGGGAACAGACGATCCTAGCGTCCGGGGTCCTCGCCGAGTTCGTCGAGCGCCGAGGCCAGCGCCAGCCGCAGCCGTCTCGCCCGGTCGGCGTCGAGGTGCAGGACCAACCCCTCACCTGCGGCGCCCCGTTCCTCCACGACGACCTGCACCCGGGGTTCGGCGTCCTCGTAGTCGTCCGAGATCCCCACCGACCAGCAGGCCTCCGGGACCGGGTCGTCGACCGGTGGGCTGGGGACCACGTCGTCGTCGATGGATCGGCGCATGGCCCCACACTAGGAGCGGGGAGTACGTTCCCAGCGTGGTGTCCCCCCACGCCGAGAGCGCGTTCATCCGGACCTGTCGGGGCCAGACCGCC
>SXMI01000319.1 GCA_005777415.1 Actinomycetota bacterium
CGAGCCGACCGAGTCGGAGTCCCTGGACGAGCTCGACCGTTTCTGCTACGCCTTGATCGCAATCCGGGCGGAGATCGACGCCGTCGCGGCCGGCACCTGGCCGGCCGACGACAACCCGCTCGTCAACGCACCACACACCGCTTGGGCGGTCGGCGCCGACGAGTGGGACCACGCCTACCCCCGATCCATCGCCGGGTGGCCGACCGGCGTGCGACGACCGACCAAGTACTGGCCCCCGGTCCGCCGGATCGACGGCGGTCACGGTGATCGCAACCTCGTCTGCAGCTGTCCGCCGATGGAGGATCTGGTCTGAGCGGGAGGGCTCAGCCCGCCACGAACGGCAGCTCGACGCAGCGGGCCGCCAGCTCGGCGCTCGGCCCCCTGATCACCACCTCGTCGCCCACCACCACGTCGGGACTGGTGGCCACGAGGGCGATCCCGAGTCCCAGCACCGGCGAGAAGTTCCCCGAGGTGACACGCCCGACGACCGTGCCGTCGACGACCACCTCGTGTCCTTCCCGGGGAGGACGTCGCCCCTCGCAGAGCAGGCCACGCAGCACCGGATCGACGCCCGACTCCTGCTGGGCGAGGAGTGCGTCACGACCGCGGAACTCCTCCTTGTCCCAGCCCACGACCCAACCCAGTCCGGCGTTGAGCGGAGTGGTACCGGGCCCGAGCTCGTGACCGTGGAGGGGCAGTCCCGCCTCGAGGCGCAGGGTGTCCCTGGCGCCGAGTCCGGCCGGGGGGATCCCGGCCGCCAGGACGGCCTCCCAGAACCCCTCGGCGATGGCCACGGGTACAGCGCACTCGACCCCGTCGCCACCGGTGTAGCCCGTCCCGGCGCTCAGGCACTCGACTCCCTCGTGGACGAACCGGGTGACCCGGAACCGGCCGACTGCTGCGGCCTCGGGCGACACCGTGGCGAGCCGCTCCCGGGCGCCCGGGCCCTGCACCGCCAGCACGACGCGCTCCGCTGTGGTGTCCCACACCGAGAGCGAGGTGTCGTCGCCGCCGATGGCGGCCACCACGCGGTCGGTGTTCGAGGCGTTCGGCATCACGTCGAAACGCTGCTCGTCGACCCACCAGACGATGATGTCGTCGAGCACCGAGCCATCGTTCGGGTCCAGCAGGTGGGTGTACTGGGCCCGCCCCGGCTCGACCTTCCGGAGGTCGTTCGTCAGGCTCTCCTGGAGCCGCGGGAACGCTCCCGGCCCCTCCACCCGAACGGTCCCGAGGTGGCTCACGTCGAACACGACGGCGTCCTGTCGACAGGCGAGGTGCTCGGCGACGGTCCCGTCCCCGTAGGCCAGCGGCATCTCCCATCCCCCGAAGGGGACCATCCGGGCGCCCAGGCGACGGTGGGCCCCGTCGAGCGGCGAGATGCGCAACGCGCTCAGACCGCGTCGGCGGCGGGAGCGGGCGTCCCGAGCGGCGCGGAGTCCGGGAACAGCGCCACGATGCGGCTGTCGATCTCGTCGACGACGCCGGCCAGCGGGAGGACGCTGAGCACGCCCTGCCCGTGCTGCAGGACGTCGATCAACTCCTCCCCGTCGTGGACCAGCACCGAACGGGTGCCGTTGATCACCAGGTTGGCCGACGTGACGTCCTCGCCCAGCTGGTCTCGGAGGTAGGCGAACACCTTCCGGACCAGCTCCAGCTTGATGCCGCTGTCGAGCAGGGACTTCACGACCTTCAGCTCCAGCAGATCGCGGTACGAGTAGGTCCGCCGGGAGCCGCTCCCGGCGGCGTCGGTCACGGACGGCCGGATCAGGTCGGTCCGGGCCCAGTAGTCCAGCTGCCGGTAGGAGATCCCCACGATCTCGGCGGCCCGCTTGCCACTGAACCCGTCGGTCCGACCGGCCCCCGGATGCGGTGCGGCGTCGGTCCCGTCCGCGACAGCGTCCCCGTCCCCGTCCACCGTGGTCTCCTGCTGCGTCGTCGACATCGCTCGCTCCGTGCGTCGTGTGGGCGACGGCATCAGCCTGAGTGCCCACGGGGTCCTCGTCCGACCGCCCAGCTCGGTCTGCGCCCCGCCCTCCGGCGGGTGCGCCCGGGGAAACTACTCCAAGGTGATTCGAGATGGAAGCTTTTTCGCGCGACCGCGCTCCCAGCAGGGAACTGCGGTCAGGACCCCGACTCGAAGTCCTCCGGGGAGATGCTGTCGATGAACTCCCGGAACTCGGCCACCACCTCGTCGGGGTTCGACGGCTCCACGGGCTCGTCGTCCACCTCGGTGAAGCCGCCCTCCTCCATGACCGCATCCTCCACGAAGATCGGACAGCCCACGCGGACGGCCAGGGCGAGGGCGTCCGACGGACGGGCCGAGACCACCAGGACCTCGTCATCGAGGTCGAGGTGGAGCTCGGCGTAGTAGGTCGTCTCGCGGATCTCGGTGACCACGACCCGGGTCAGCTCGGCCCCGAGCTCGTCCAGGACGTTGCAGAACAGGTCGTGGGTGAGCGGACGGGGCGTGGAGACGCCCTCGAGTGCCAGTGCGATCGCCGTCGCCTCGTGGCCGCCGATGAAGATCGACAACCGACGCCGAGTGGGCTGGAGCTCGCGCAGGTGGACCGCTGGCGTGTTCGACGGCGGCTCCACGCGCACTCCGAGGAGCTCGACCTGGATCATCGAGACGAGCCTATGCGCCCCGGATGCACCATCGCAGCAGGGGCTCAGGCCCGCTCACCGAGGACCGGCCCCAGCTCACGGCGGAGGAGCGCGGCGTGCAGGTCGGCGCCGATGGCCGCCAGGTCGGCGCTCAGCTGGATCGCCGCATCCCGGCCCGCCGGGTTCCGCTGCTTGAGGAGCGGCATCGCCAGCTGCTCGATGAACCCCGCTTCCCGCTCCGCCGACACCAGGTACATGCGGAGGTGGCGGGCGGAGATGCCGTGGCGAGCGGCCCGCTCCGCCAGGACCGCCACCTCCAGCGCGGAGTCGCCGTAGAACGCCTCTCCGGCCCGTTGGGCGGCCCGAACCAGTCCGAACCGCTCGAGCTCCGCGAGCTGGTCCGCATCGAGTCCGCTCAGCGAGCAGATCTCGTCGGCGGTGTGCGTCGGCTGGTCGCCATCAGGCCGTCCGGCCCAGAGCGGCTGCCGCTGCTGTCGGGGCTGGGCCGGCCGGGGCCGGGCCGGTCGTGGGTCCTCCTGCAGGGCGGCCACCACATCGGCCGGAGTCTCCAGCACCCGACGGGGCGGCGGATCAGCCACGGGCGGTGGCTGGATCGCAGCAGTGCCGGTCGCAGCAGTGCCGGTCGCAGCGGTGCCGGTCGCAGCAGTGCCGGTGGCAGCAGTGCCGTGGGGACCGGGACCCGGGCCACCTGCACCCGGGTCGTCGCCGGTCTGCTCGGCCTCCGGCTCGTCGAGGTCGTCCGGATCGTCGAGGTCGTCCGGATCG
>SXMI01000320.1 GCA_005777415.1 Actinomycetota bacterium
GGGGCCGGGATGGGTGGCGCCGGGAGCGTCGTCATCGGTCGTGTCCGGGTCCGGCCCCGCGCCCTCGTCGTCGTGGAGTCCCCGCACGGCGACCGGACCGCGCCCGCCCGCCGTCCGGCCCCCGCTGTGGGCGACCCGGAACCGCCGGGGATCGCCGGCGCCGATCCGCACGACGGCGCTCCCGGGGAGGGACCGGTCCAGTTCGGCGGCGGCCGCACTCCCGATCACGTCCCGGCTGTCGTCCGGGTCGGCGACGCGCAGCGCGATCCGGAGCGAGGTGTTGGCCCGGATTGCGTCGGTCACGACGCCGGCGGGTCGTTGGGTCGCCAGGACGAGGTGCAGTCCGAGGCTGCGGCCCCGCTGGGCGACGTCCACGATCTCGTCCACGAACGACGGGAGCTCCCGGGCCAGCGTGGCGAACTCGTCGACCACGACGAGGAGCGCAGGGAGCGACCGACCCGCACGCTGGGACCGCTCCCGGCGCCGGAGCTCCGCCCGGAGCGAGACGACCACGCGCGCGCCGAGCGCCTCGTCGAGGTCGGTGACGAGCCCGACGGTGTGGGGAAGGTCCACCAGGTCGCCGAAGGCCGTCCCGCCCTTGTAGTCGACGAGCAGGAAGTGGACTGCGGTCGGCGGATGGTGGAGCGCGGCCGAGACGAGCACGGTGCGAAGCAGCTCGCTCTTGCCCGAGCCCGTCGTCCCGGCGACGAGCGTGTGCGGGCCGTCCCGGCGGAGGTCGACGACGAGCACACCCCCGTCGCTCGTCCCGATGGGACACGCGAGCGAGCCGTCGCTCCGCTCCCAGCGCTCGACGCAGGCGGCCGCGTCGTCGAACGGACCGGAGGTCGTGACCACGTCGGTGAGGGTCGGCCCCGGACCCAGGCGACCGATCGCCGTGCTCGGCGAGAAGCCGGCCCAGTGCCGGGCGATCGCCTCGGCGTCCTCGTGGTCGAGCGACGGCGGAGCGAAGTCGACCGGCGGCCGCCCAGGTCGTCGCAGCGTGGCGGTGACCGCCCCCGGCCGACCGCCCGGGTGCAGGGTGACGACCGAGCCGACGTCGGCGGGCACGCCGAGCGGACCGGGTGACAGCCAGAGGCGGACGTCCCGCGGCCGGTCGCCGCTCCGGCCGCTCGCCTCCTGCCGGGCGAGGTCGTCCCGGCCGTCGACGATGACGAGCCGCCGGGCCGAGCGGCCCTCCGATCCGCCGCCCCGGGCGTGCGGGAGCCAGTCGATCCACCGCCAGGCGCGCCGACGCTCGGGGCCGAGGAACGCACAGACCTCGAGGTCGTCGGGTGGGACCAGGCCGGCGAGCTGGACGACGAGGCTCCGGGCCAGTCCGTCGGCGACCTCGTCAGGCCCCACCAGGGCGACGGTCCCCTCGGCGTCCAGGTCGACGGTCACGTCGAGCGCGCCCTCCAGGGCGGCTCGGACGGCACGCCCGACGGGGTCGTCCTCGGCGGATCCGGCGTCGTCGGCGCGCCGGACGGGCACGGGTGCCTGATCCTGCCGGGTGCCCAGACGGACCGTGAGGTCGAGTCGGGGCCCCGCCCGGGTCCAGGCGGGGGGTGGGTCGAGCCGGATCAGGTCGTCGCCGTCGGGACAGGCCCGCCGACTCCGGTCGCGCCACGCCTGCGCCCGGTCCGTGAGCTCCTCGGAGGCCGCACGGAGCCGTTCCTCGAACGCGGCCGCGCTCGCCCGGCGGTCGCGACGGAACTCCCGCCGTCCCTCGAGTGCCGAGGCGATCACGTAGACGACGCTCGCCGCCATGAAGCCGGCGAGCGTCCAGCTGCCCGTGACCCACCATGCGCCCAGACCGAGGAGGAGCGGAACGGCGGTGCTGAGGAGTGGGAACCCGGGTGGCCGACGATCCGCCGGCGGCGCCGGCATTACGACGGCGTCGTTCCGGTCGTCGACGTCATCGGGCGAGGGCCAGACGAGCCGGTGGCCGTCGTGCACGCTTACCGGCGGGCTGTCCGGGGGCCGGAGGTCGCCCAGGACCCGCACGGCCCAGAGGTGGTCGCCGATGCGCAGCAGGGTCCCGGGCCGGACGGTGGCCGAGCCGAGCACCGGAACGCCGTCGAGCTCCACGCGGTCCGTCGAGCCGGTGCTCACGACCCGGATCTCGCGGCCGACCTCGATCGACGCGGCCACATCGGTGGATCGGGTGCAGCCGACGCCGGCGGCGCCGGGTCCGACCGGGTTGCTCCCGTAGCAGAGGGTCACTGTCGGGCCGGGGTGCGTGCGGCGCAACGGCTCGAGGGTGGCCGGCGCTCGGAGCGGCGGCGGGGCGGGCGAGTCGCCGGCCTCGACGACGGTCACACTCGACCCGGAACGTGGCGCCGCGATCGCGGCGGCGAGCCCGGGAGCCAGCGTTGCCCCGTTGGGGCCGATGGTCCGGATCGTGGGGCGACGCCGCGGGGGAGTGTGATCGGCGACCCGACCGAGGGCCGCAGTGAGGGCCTCGGCCAGGTCGCCGACCGTGGCACCGGGCCCGAGGTCGACGGTGAGGTCGACACCCGGACCCGGCTCCGGCCCGGGGAGGGAGGGGAGGACCCGGTACCGGAGTTCCACGTGGCTCAGCCGGAGGATGCCTGCTGCTGCTGGGCCACGTTGGTCGCCACGTTCTTGGCGGCGGTGTCGAGCTCGGCGGAGATCCGGGCGAGCTGGCTCTTGTGGACCCCGTCCCAGTCGCTGCGGAACCGGGTGGCGTCGGGGCCCTCCCACCAGGCGGCCTTGAGCAGGCCGTCGAGCTTGGCGGTGAGCGACTTGATGGCGTCGGAATCCGCCTTGAACTGACGTTGGAGCGCCGAGAGTGCCTCGGGGTCGAGGCCGAGCTTGGGCACGGGCCACCTCCTGGTGGAGCGGGATCAGGTGGCGGGACCGGTTCGGTCCCGCAGGTCGACCGTCGGCCGGCGATCGACGGGGGAGGGAGAGCGGTGCTCGCCCGGCGTGTCCCGTCGGGGGTGTCGGACCGGCCCTGGCCGGCGACGAGGTCCATCCAAGCGCAGGAGGCGGGGATTGTCACCGGGGAGGGGTGCCCGGTTCATCGCCGGGCCACTGACGGGGTTCATCGCCGGGCCACTGGCCCGGGGCGGCTCAGGAACGCGAGCTGCGGGGCGGTCGCCGTCGGCTGGAGCGCTCGTCCAGCCGGGAGGGATGCAGTCCGGGCCCCCGTCGTGGTGCCGGCCCGCGACCCAGGGCGTCGAGTGCGTCGCGGTAGTCACGGGGCCCGCCGAAACCGGTCGCGTTCCGACTCCGGTAGCCGGGTCCCGGCCCGGAGGAGAAACCGCCGCCGACCTCGTAGCGCCGCATGATGCTGGCGACGACCAGCGCGGCACCGGCGAGCACGGCGAGGTCGCCGAGCGAGACGACCTGCCCCCACGGCAGGGGGATGGCACCGCCGAGGACGACTGGGAACCCGCCGAGGCGGCGACCACCGGTGAGCACGATCCCCTCGACCGACCCGTCGGCGATCGCCCCTGAGGTCTGCAGCGCCCAGGCCGAGACGGGCATGCCCCAGTTGACGACGGTGACGACCAGGTTCAGGGCCAGGCCGCCCGCCACCAGGACCATCCCGCCGACCCGCAGGTTCACCACGGCGAAGGCCAACAGGGACCCGGTCGCCACGATGGCCACCAGCGACACGAACCAGCCGGACCACGGCACGACGAACAACAGCATCGTCAGGACCACGCCGGCGAGGAGCGCCTCCCACAGGGGTGGACGCCAGTCCACCAGGTTGGAGATGCTGCCGCCCCACTTGAGGCCGAGCGCCACACCGACCCCGATCGCGAGGAGGGTGGGGATCAGTGCCACCTCCGGAAACTAGCGTGCCGGTCGTGTCCGACGGTGCCGAGGAAGCTGTCCGCTACGAGGTCGCCGATGGTGTGGCGACGATCACGATCGACCGCCCGGCCCGTCGCAACGCGCTGAGCTGGGCGGTGGTGGGCGAACTCCGGGCGTGCCTGGCCCGGGTCCGGGACGACGAGTCGGTCCGGGTCGTCGTCCTCACCGGCGCCGGGGACCGGGCGTTCTGCGCCGGTGCGGACCTCGAGGGGATGGTCGGCGGGGAGACGCTGGACCTGCACCGGTCCCGCGGCGAGCTGGCGGCGCTGTTCCAGGACCTGTGGTCGCTCGGACGCCCGACGATCGCCCGGGTCCGCGGCTGGTGCCTGGCCGGCGGGATGGGACTGGCGCTGAGCTGCGATTTGGTCGTGGCCGCCGAGGACGCGGTGTTCGGGACCCCGGAGGTCGACGTGGGCCTGTGGCCCTACATGATCACCGTGCCCCTCTGTCGATCCATGCCGCCCAAGCGGGCGCTCGAGCTGATGATGACCGGCCGGCGGGTCGACGCGGCCGAGGCGGACCGGATCGGCTTCGTCCACTCCGTCGTCCCCGTCGACCGGCTCGACGAGGCCGTGGCCGAGCTGGCGGCGACGTTGGCGGCCAAGAGCCCCGCGGTGCTGGGCCTGGGACGGGACAGCTTCTACCGGGTCTGGGACCTGGCCGCCGCCGACGCGCTCCACCTGCTGCACCCGGCGCTGGGTGTCGCAGCCGAGCTCGACGACGCGGCCGAGGGAGTCGCGGCGTTCCTGGAGCGCCGGCCGCCGAACTGGACGGGCCGCTGAGCCCGGCGGCCCCCCGGTTCCCACGAGAGAGAAGTCACGAGGCCCGGTGGCCTCCCATGAGTCACGAGGCCCGGTGGCCTCCCACGAGTCA
>SXMI01000321.1 GCA_005777415.1 Actinomycetota bacterium
AAGGGCACCAACTTCGTCGATATCCGCGACGCGGGCGACCCCGTCGAGCTGGCCGAGCGCTACGACGCAGAGGGCGCCGACGAGCTGGTCTTCCTCGACATCACGGCGTCCTCGGACCGACGCGAGACCACCATCGAGATGGTCCGCCACGTCGCCGAGCAGGTGTTCATCCCGTTCACCGTCGGGGGCGGCGTGCGCTCGGTCGACGACGCCCGCCGCCTGCTCCGGGAGGGTGCCGACAAGGTCGGGGTCAACACCGCAGCCGTCGACCGGCCGGAGCTCGTCGCCGAGATCGCCGCCGAGTTCGGGGCCCAGTGCGTGGTCGTCGCCATCGACAGCCGCCGCCGGCCGGCCGGCGGGGCCGGACCCGAGCACGGGGTGTCCACCCACGGCGGGCGGACCCCGACCGGTCTGGACACCGTCGAGTGGGCCGCCCGGGTCGTCGAGCTCGGCGCCGGTGAGATCCTGTTGACCTCCATGGACCGCGACGGGACCCGCGACGGTTTCGACCTCGACCTCACCCGGGCGGTCGTGGACGCGGCCTCGGTTCCGGTGATCGCATCGGGTGGTGTCGGCGGACTCGACCACCTCGTCGAGGGCGTGACCGTGGCGGGGGCCGATGCCGTGCTGGCCGCGTCGATCTTCCACTTCGGCGAGCACACGGTGGCGGAGGCGAAGGCCGCCATGGCCGCAGCGGGGGTGACGGTCCGTCCGGCCCCGGAGGCGCCGTGACCGCACCCGGCGGCCGGCCCGACCCGCTGGTCGAGCGGATGCGGCCGTACCGGTCGTCGATCTTCGCCGAGATGTCCGCGGCGGCGGTGCGCACCGGTGCGATCAACCTGGGTCAGGGGTTCCCGGACTCGGACCCGCCCGCCGTCGTCGTCGACGCCGCCGTCGAGGCCCTGCGGAGCGGTCACCACCAGTACCCGCCGGGGGCCGGGATCCCCGAACTCCGTCACGCCGTCGCCCGCCACCAGCTGCGCCGCTACGGCCTGGAGGTCGACCCCGAGGACGGGGTGCAGATCACCATGGGTGCGTCCGAGGCGCTCGCCGCCGCCGTCCTGGCGTTCTGCGGTCCGGGCGACGAGGTGGTGGTCCTCGAGCCCTACTTCGACCTGTACGCCGCCGTCGTGGCGCTGGCCGGAGCGACCCTGCGCACCGTCACGCTCCGGCCTCCCGGGTACACCGTCGACCCGGACGAGCTCCGCGCCGCCGTGGGACCACGGACCCGACTGGTGGTCGTCAACACCCCGCACAACCCCACGGGCCACGTGGCCACGCTCTCCGAGCTCGAGGTGCTGGCCGAGGTGTGCTGCGACCGCGACGTCCTGGTCGTCACCGACGAGGTCTACGAGCACCTGACCTTCGACGACCACCGGCACGTCCCGCTGGCCTCGCTCCCCGGCATGTTCGAGCGCACCGTCACGATCTCCTCGGCGGGCAAGACCTGTTCGGCCACGGGCTGGAAGGTCGGGTGGGCCTCGGGTCCCGCCGAACTGGTCCAGTCGGTGCGGGCGGTCAAGCAGCACCTGACCTACTCGGGCGGCACCCCGTTCCAGCACGCCATCGCCGCGGTGCTCGACGACGTCGAGGAGGTGGTCGCCGACCTGCGTGCGGCGCTGGAGCACCAGCGCGACCTGCTCTGCGACGGGCTCGAGTCCATCGGTCTGGAGGTGTTCCGGCCTGACGGCACCTACTTCGTGACCGCCGACGTCGCCCCCCTCGGCGCCGAGGACGGGCTCACGTTCTGCCGCGAGCTGCCCGAGCGGGCCGGTGTCGCCGCCATCCCCACCCAGGTCTTCTACGCAGACCCCGATGACGGTCGGACCCTGGTGCGCTTCGCCTGCTGCAAGCGACCCGAGGTGCTCGGCGATGCCGTCGAGCGCCTGCGTGTCGCCTTCCGCTGACGCCGCCGCCGGGGGCCCCGGGTCCCGACCGCGGTACGGTGCTCCTGTGGATGACGAGGAGCGCCCGGACGCCGAGCCCGAACCGGTCGCCGGGGCGATGGGACGCCGCGACAAGCTGCCCGTCCGGATGCTCAGCGACCGGATGCTCGTCCAGATGGACGCGGGGGACGCCGAGCGCCGCTCCTCCGGCGGGATCCTGATCCCGGCCACCGCCCAGTTGGGTCGTCGCCTCGCCTGGGCCGAGGTCCGGGCCGCCGGGCCGAACGTCCGCTCCGTGCAGGAGGGCGACCAGGTGCTCTTCAACCCCGAGGACGTCGCCGAGGTCGAGGTGCGGGGGGAGACGTTCATCATCCTGCGTGAACGGGACCTGCACGCCGTGGCCGCCGAACGGCTCGACGACGGTCACACCGGTCTCTACCTCTGATCGCGGAGTGCCTCGGGAGCCTCAGTCGACCGCATCGGCCTCGAACCGGTAGCCCATCCCGGGCTCGGTGATGAAGTAGCGGGGCTGCGAGGGAACCGGTTCCAGCTTGCGGCGGACGTTGGCCAGGTGGACGCGGAGGTAGTTCGTCTCGGTGTCGAACCCGGGGCCCCACACCTCGTGGAGCAGGTGCCGCTGGGTGATCAACCGTCCCGGGTGGCGCACCAGCATGGTCACGAGGGCCCACTCCGTCGGGGTCAGGTGGACCTCCGAGTCGTCGACGAGTGCCCGGTGCTGGGCCAGGTCGATCACGAACGCCTCGGTCCGGACGATCGGCTCGTCGGGTTCGGCGCTGCGGCGGCGGAGCGTCGCCCGCATGCGAGCCAGCAACTCGCCCATCCCGAAGGGCTTCGTGACGTAGTCGTCGGCACCGGCATCGAGCGCCTCGATCTTGTCCTCCTCGGCCCCCCGGACCGACAGGACGATGATGGGCAGGTCGCTCCACCCCCGGATCCCGGCGATCACCTCCAGACCCGAGATGCCGGGCAGGCCCAGGTCCACCAGTGCCAGGTCCGGGCGTCGAACCGCAGCGACCCGGAGCGCCGTCTCGCCGTCGGCGGCCTCCTGCACCTCGAAGCCGCGCGCCTGCAGGTTGACCCGCAGGGCCCGGCGCAGCTGGGGCTCGTCGTCCACGATGAGGATGGTGGTCACAGCCGTCCGCCCGTCCCCGTGGTCGGCAGCGTGAACACCACGGTCAGGCCGCCGCCGGGTGTGTCGCGGAACGACAGTGACCCACCGATCGCCTCCGTGAATCCGTGGGCGATCGCCAGACCGAGCCCGACCCCGCTCCCGGCACTGCGGTCGTCCATCCGCTGGAACGGTTCCAGGACCCGACCCCGGTCCGTCACGGGGATCCCCGGGCCGGAGTCCACGACGAGGAGCTCGACGCTGTCCGAACCCGCCTCGGTCGCCGTCACCCGGACCGCCCCCCGCTCGGCCGGCTGCGCCGCGAGGGCGTTCGCCAGCACGTTCGCCAGTGCCCGCTCGAGCAGCGGTGCGTCCACGTGGAGCAGGGGGAGGGTCTCGTCGACGTCGACGTCGACGCGGGCCGGCGATGTGGCCGGACCCACGTCCTGCAGGGATGCGGCCACGACCTCCTCGAGCGCCACCGCCCGGGGAACGGCGCGGAGGGCTCCCGCCTGGACACGTCCCATGTCGAGGAGGTTCCCGACCACCCGGTCGAGGCGGTCCGACTCGGCGTCGATCGTGAGCAGGAACTCCCGCGACTCGTCGGGCCCGAACGTGACGTCCGGGGTGAGGAGGCTCGTGACGGAGGCCTTGATGCCGGCGAGCGGGGTGCGCAGGTCGTGCGACACGGCCCGGAGGATCCCGGTCCGGAGCGCTTCGGTGCGGGCGAGCGCCTCGCCGACGGCCGCCTCCCGGCGCAGGTGATCGGCGGTCACGGCCACCGCGAGCTGTTCGGTGATCGCCGTGGCCACGTTGCGGTCGTGCACGTCCGGGGTCCCCGAGCGGGTGACCAGCAGGACGCTCCCGTCGTCCTGGAGCGCGGTGCCGTCGCCGTCGGACGGGCCCTCCGGCGCGCAGTCGCCGACGGCGGCCAGCCGGCGCCAGACGGGCGGCTCCCCGTCGGTTCCCGCCGGGTCGCCATCCGCTCGGGCGATGACCGCTGCCGAGCTGATGTGGGGGAGCGACACGAGTTCCTCGAGCAGGGCCGGGACCGGGTCGACCGACGCCGCCAGTGCCGCAGCGCTGCGCCCCAACGCCTCGGCCTCCGCCCGGGCGCGGGCCGCTTCGGCCGAACGACGCGCGGCTCGGTCGACGAAGTAGCTCAGCGTGGTCCCCACCGACAGGAGCACGGCGAGGGCGACCACGTGTCGGGCCGTGCCCACCTCGAGGGTTCCGTAGGGCGGAACGAAGGCCAGGTTGACCCCGACCGCGGCACCGAGCGATGCCACCACGCCGGGCGCCAGTCCACCGGTCGACGCGACCGCGGTGATGATCGCCATGCTCCCGATCAGCGCGAGCGGGAGCCCGACCTCGTCCCGGTACGGGACCAGCGCCCATGTCAGCGCCGGGACACCCACGAGCGCCAGCACCCAGGCGACCGCCCGTCGCCGAGGGGGGATGGGGTCGGTCCGACGTCGGTGTCGCGTCGGTCGGGCGTCCGCGTCGACGCCGGCGATGACGTGGACGTCGAGGTGTCGCGCCTCCCGGAGCAACTGGTTGATCACCGATCCGCGCCGCATCTCCTCCCAGCGCGTCCGGCGGGTCGAGCCGACCACCAGCTGTCCGGCGCGCTCGGCGGCGGCGACCTCGAGCAGGGCGCGGGGGACGTCGTCGCCGACGACCTCCACGTACCGGCCGCCCACCTCGACCAGCAGGTCGCGGGCATCGACGACCGAATCGTCGAGTTGCCGGTCGTCCAGCCCGCGCACGTGGACGCCGACCAGCTCCGAGCCGCTCCGCTCGGCGAGCTGGGCCGCGCGACGGATCACGAGGGAGCTGCCGGGGGCGCCGGTCACCGCGACGACGACCCGCTCGTCCCGGCCCGGGACGGCCGTGGGAACTGCCTCGGCTGGCGACACGGGACCAGCATGGACCGACGCCCACCAAGAGGGCGACAAGGTTCGATCCCGGGCCGTCAAGATCCCGTGAAGACGCACGACGTGGCCGTGGGACCGGTGTTGGATCTCCGGCGGGCGACCCACGCCCGGCGATGGAGTTCTCTCATGGCGTCGACGCTCAAGCGCATCCTCATCGGCCGTCCGTTGGCGACGGACCAGGCCGACCACCAGCGGATCCCCAAGACCATCGGGCTGGCGGTGTTCTCCTCGGACGCCATCTCGTCCACGGCGTACGCGACGGGGGAGATCCTGATCGTGCTGGTCGGCTCGGCCGGCATGGTGATGTCCAACGGGATGGCGACCACCGACCTCCTCAAGCCGATTGCGTTCATGGTTGTCGTCCTGCTGGCCGTGGTCGCGAACTCGTACCGGGAGACGATCCACGCCTACCCGGATGGCGGAGGCGCCTACGTGGTGGCCCGGGAGAACCTGGGGACGACCCCGTCCCTCGTGGCCGGGGCGTCGCTGCTGGTCGACTACGTCCTCACGGTGTCGGTGTCCGTCGCGGCCGGCGTGTTGGCCATCACCTCCGCGTTCCCCGGCCTGGGCTCGGCGAGGGTGTGGTTGTGCCTCGGGTTCGTGGCGATCCTGACGATCGGCAACCTGCGGGGGGTGAAGGAGTCGGGCGCCTTCTTCGCCATCCCCACCTATATCTACATCGGCGCCCTCATCCTGTTCATCGGCTGGGCCACGTACCAGCACCTCCGCGGCACCCTCCCGGTGATCTACCAGGGGACGCCCGAGCAGATCCGTGAGGTCGAGGAGCTGCAACGGAGCCACGGCCCGGCCGTCGGTGCCGTCTCGGCGTTCATCTTCGCCCGTGCGTTCGCATCGGGCGCAGTGGCCCTGTCGGGCGTGGAGGCGATCTCGAACGGCATCCCGGCCTTCCGCAAGCCGACGTCGCGGAACGCGGCGGTCACCCTCGGCTGGATGACCGCCATCCTGGGGTCGACCTTCTTCATGATCTGCTTCATCGCCGCCTGGATGCGGCCGGTCCCCTCCGAGGAGGAGTCGCTGCTGTCCGTCATGGGTCGCGCCGTCTACGGCGACGGGAACCCGCTCTACTACGTCCTCCAGTTCGCCACGATGGCGATCCTGATCCTGGCGGCCAACACGGCCTACGCCGACTTCCCCCGGCTGGCGGCGATCATCGGCCGGGACGGGTTCCTGCCCCGGCAGTTCGCGAACCGCGGCGACCGACTCGTCTTCTCGAACGGGGTGCTGATCCTCGCCGGGTCGGCATCGGTGCTGCTGGTGGCCTTCGGCGGCAACGTGACGCTGCTCATCCCGCTGTACGCCGTCGGGGTGTTCACGAGCTTCACGATCTCCCAGACCGGCATGGTCAGGCACCACCTGAAGGAGCGTCAGCCGAAGTGGCGACTGTCGGCGGTCAACTCAGGGGTGGGTGCCGTCTTCACCCTGATCGTCGCCCTCCAGGTCATCGTCTCGAAGTTCGCGATCGGCGCCTGGATCATCGTGGTGCTGATCCCCTGCATCGTGCTGGCGTTCATGGGAGTGAAGCGCCACTACACCCGTGTGGCCCGGCGACTGCGCGTCGATCCGTCGGTACCGATCGACACCACGGCGCCCCGGCACGGGGTGGTGGTGCTCGTCGGCGGGGTCAACCAGTCCTCGCTCGCTGCCATCCGGTACGCGCGATCGGTGGGTGCTGAGGACGCCGTTGCCGTGACGGTGGCACTCGACGAGGAGCACGCCGAGCGCATCCGGGCCGACTGGGACCGGTTCGGCGTGGACTATCCGCTGGAGGTGATCGAGTCGCCGTACCGCGACCTGACGAACACCGTCGAGGACTACCTCGACGAGCTCGATGCCCGGTGGGGACACGACTACCTCACCGTCGTGATTCCCGAGTTCGTGCTGGCGCACGTGTGGCAGGGCGTCTTCCACAACCAGTCCGCCCTCGCCCTGAAGCTGGCCCTCAAGTTCCGGCCCGACACCGTGGTCGTCAACGTCCCGTTCCACCTGGACGGCCCCGAGGCCGAGGTCCGTCAGGAGGAGCGGCTGGGGCTGGACCGGCCACTCGGGTCCTCGTCCGCCCCTGCGGTACCGGAGTGACCGAGTCCGGTGCGTGGACGCGACCGCGCTGCCGGTTGGCCCCTCACGGCGTGCTGATCGCCGTGGTGCTGCTCCTCGGCGGTGCGACGGTCGGCTGTTCGGGAAGGTCCGACGCCGAGCTCCGGTTCATCGATGCGCTGCGCAACCGCTACCCGAACATGAGCGTCGCCAGGGCGTCCGACGACACGCTGGTCACCATCGGACTCGCCACGTGTGGAGGTGCCGAGCCACCCGAGATGGCGCCGCTCGTTCGGGCGGGCGTCGACCCCGAGGTGGTGGCGGGACTCGCGGCGGACACGATCTGTCCGGGGCGCTGAGCGGGACTGCGACCACCGCCGTCGAACCCGTTTCCGACGCCGGTCCGCCCCCTCCTACGATGACTCTCATGGCCGACGCCCCTGCAGTGACCCCCGTCGAGGTGCGGGCCGCGGACCTGGAGCGGGTCCGCTACAACGACGACGGACTGGTGGCGGCCATCATCCAGGACGTCGACACCCGGGCGGTCCTGATGATGGCGTGGATGAACGCCGAGACCCTCCGCATGAGCCTGGAGCAGGGCCGAACCGTCTTCTGGTCCCGGTCCCGCCAGGAGGTCTGGCGGAAGGGTGACACCTCCGGGGACCGCCAGTTCATCCGGTCGGCCTGGGTGGACTGCGACGGCGACACCCTGTTGTTCCTGGTCGAGCAGGAGGGCGCCGGTGCCTGCCACACCGGGACCTACACCTGCTTCGCCCAGCCGTTCGGCTCGGACGTCACCGCGCCCGACCGGCCCGGGCCGGTCTGAACCCGCCGTGGTCCACCCGACCCGCGAGGCGTTCCGTGCGCTGGCGGCGGACCACCGCGTGGTGCCCGTCTGCGAGACGCTGCTCGCCGACCTGACCACCCCGCTGGCCGCGTTCGCCCGGCTGTGCGGCGACGACGAGTCGGCCCGGCCGGGATTCCTGCTCGAGTCGGTCGACCACGGCGGTCGCTGGAGCCGGTGGTCCTTCCTGGGGCGCGACCCGCTCGCCCGGCTGGTGGCCCGAGGTGCGCAGGTCGAGGTGAGCGGGGCGCTCGACCTGGACGTGCCGACCGACCGGGGGATCCTGGCGGCCCTCGAGGTGCTCCTCGCCGAGTACCGCTCACCCGACGAGGTCGCGTTCGGCCGGCCGCTGCCGCCGCTGCACTCGGGTGTCGTCGGACATCTCGGCTACGACGTGGTCCGGGAGGTCGAGCACCTACCGGACGCCCCGGCCGACGACCGCGGGTTCCCCGATGCGGTGCTGTCGGTCATCGGCGAGCTCGCCGCCTACGACCACTGGTCCCAGCAGGTGACGCTCGTCGCCAACGCCGTCGTGCCCGCCGGCGCGGACGCCGCGACGCTGGACGCCGCCTACGACGACGCGGTCGCCCGGCTGGAACGCATGGCCGCCGACGGTGCCACGGCGCTCGACGAGCCGCTGGTGACTCCGCCGGAGCGGGCCGACGAGGCGGTCGAGGTGACCTCGTCGATGGCTCCGGGCCAGTTCGAGGACGCGGTCCGGGTCGCCCAGGAGCACATCCTCGCCGGTGACATCTTCCAGGTGGTCCTCTCGCAGCGGTTCGGTTTCACGACCACCGCCGAGCCGCTCGACATCTACCGGACGCTCCGCCAGGTCAACCCGTCGCCGTACATGTACTTCGTCCGCGAGCCCGACCTGACGCTGGTGGGCTGCTCGCCCGAACCCCTGGTGCAGCTGCTCGGCGACCGGGTGGTGTCCCGCCCGATCGCCGGGACCCGGTTCCGCGGTCGCGACGACGAGCACGACCGCCTGCTCGCCGCCGAACTGCAGGAGCACCCCAAGGAG
>SXMI01000322.1 GCA_005777415.1 Actinomycetota bacterium
AACCAGGGCTTGTTCGGCCACGGCTCGAGCGTGATCCTCACCCGCTGAGGCGTTCCTCCGCCCGCTCGTACCGCCACCGCAGGGCGAGCAGGGCGGGGACGACCGCCACGCCGGCGGCGAGCAGGGCGATCCCGACGGTCAGACCGAACCAGCCGGCGATCACGCCGATCAGCCCAGGGCCGACAACGAGCCCCACGTAGCCCACCGAGCTGAGCGCGCCGACCAGCGCCCCCGGCCGCGGCCGACCGCGGCCGACGTCCGACATGAGCAATGGCCAGGTGACCGACACCCCGCCGGCCGCCAGCACCAGACCGGCCGCGGCGACGGCCGTCACGGGAGCGAACGCCAGCATGGTCAGTCCGACAGCAGCCAGCGCCGTGCCGGTCACCAGCACCTGTCGGGCACCACGTCGGGTCTGCACCCGGCCGACCGACATCCGGGCGATGAACGCGACCGCGTAGCCGAGCACCGAGCTGAGCGCACCGACCAACACGCCGGCACCGACCTGCTCGCGCAGCTGGAGCACACCCCAGGTGGTGATCCCGCCCTCCACCATGGCGCCCAGGCCGAAGGCCAGCGCCACGGGGATCAGCCCCTCACGATGGAGGATCCGCACACCCTCGGCCACCCCCACGTGGTCGCCGGCCGCCCCGGCCGGCAGCCGGGACCGCGAGGCCCACACCGCCAGGCCCAGGCCCAGCGCAGCCGTCGCCGCCCAGGCCAACCGCCAGGACCAGGCGCCGAGCACCAGGAGGAGGACGCCGGCGATGGCGGCACCCAACGCACCGCCCCCGTTGAACAGGGCGTGGATCCTGACCAGTCGTCCGGGCTGGTCGGCGAGCGCCGCCGTGGCGGCGACGTTGGCGACCACGTCGACCGGGCCGAACACCGTGTAGACCACGACGATCGCCAGGGCGAGGCCAACGGGTGCGGGGGCCAACGCCCCGATCGCCGCGGCGACGGCCCAGATCGTGAGCGTGACGGCCATCGCCCGGGAGGTCCCGCGCCGCTCCGCCAGCGCACCACCCCAGGAGTTCGCCACCGAGGCCAGCCCCAGGGCGACGGTCAGCGCCAGACCCAGCCGGCCCGGACCCCCACCCAGGGCCCGCTCGACCTCGGGGATCGACACGGCCCACGCGCCGACGAACAGTCCGATCAGCACGAACGTGGCGGCGACCGGGACGAGCGTGGTCGGCTGCGGGCGTGCGGTCGGCTGCGAGGCGAGGGGATGCCCGACCACGTTCCCACTCTGCAACAGGCCGAGCGGTTCCTCCAACCGCCACTCGAAACGGCCCGCCCGCCGGACGGCGGCCCCCGGAGCGCCACCGTCGGTGACCGGGCAGTCGGTAGTGTCTGTGCCCGGTGCCGACCCCGTCCCCTTCCGCTGACACCGACGTCGCCCACGCCGGCACGGAGTCGGTGGAGGTGCTCGTCGAGGTGACCGACACCGTGACCGTCCCGTACACCACCGGACTGCAGCGTGTGACCAGAGAGCTCCTCGCCCGACTGCCGCGCACCGGATCGCCGGCGTTCCACCCGGTCCGGTGGTCGTCGGCCTGCTCCGGCTACCGGGAGCTGACCGGTGACGAGGCCCGGCTGCTCGCCGACCCGCCCGAGCGGCTGCCCAGGTCGACCCGGCTCGCCGCCCGGTTGCCCGGACCGGTCGCCACCGGGGTCCGACGGGCGCTGTCCACCGCCCCCGTCCGCCGGGCCCGGGCGACGGCGGCCCGACGCGCCAGCGACCGGGCCGAGCAGGACCGCCACCACCTCTGCCTCGGACCCCCCGACCGGGAGATCACCACCGTCCTCCTCGATCTGGAGGCCGCCTGGAACGACCCGGCCCCCCGCACCGAGCTGCTGCCGGCCCAGCGACGGCTCGGGGTGCGCAGCGCCGCCCTCGTGGCCGATGTCCTGCCCGTGCTGCACCCGGAGTGGTTCGATCCGCAGCTGCTCGACGACTTCGACACGTTCCTCGACGGCCACCTCCGCCACAGCGAACTGCTCCTGTGCATCTCGGAGCGCACCCGGACCGACCTCCTCACCGTCGCCGCCGACCGCGGCGTCGACCCGACGACGTTGCGGACCGCCGTCGTCCCGCTCGGCGCCGACCTCGGCCCCGACGACGGGGCGGCACTCCACCCCCGGTTCGCCGCCGTGCCCGAGCGCTTCCTCCTGCAGGTCGGGACGCTGGAGCCCCGCAAGAACCAGGCGCTGTCGCTCGACGTCCTGGAGGCGATCGCACCGGAGCGGCCGGACGTGGCGCTGGTGCTCGTCGGCAAGCGCGGCTGGCACGTCGACCCGCTCGTCCGACGCATCGAACGCCACCCGATGCTCGGGCGTCGGCTCTTCTGGTTCGAGGAGGTCGACGACGAGCAGTTGGCGGCCTTGTACCGCCACGCCACCATCAGCCTGACCCCGGCGCTCTACGAGGGCCTGGGCGTCCCGGTGATGGAGGCGCTCCACTGCGGCACGCCGGTGGTGGCCTCGACCGGGGGTGCGCTGGGCGAGGCGGGCGGTCCGGCGGCCGAGTACGTGGACCCGGACGACACCCGGGGGTGGGTGCAACTGGTCGGCCGGCTCCTCGACGACCCGGCCGAGTACGACCGGGCCCGGCAGCGGGCGCAGGCCTGGCGGGCCCCGACCTGGGACGATGCCGCCACCGGGGTCCGCGACGCGATCGCCGAGGTGTTCAGCTCGTGACGGCGGTGGACGACCGCGACGACGAGCTCGCCGAGTCCGGTGTTCCGAGCGACGCCGACCTCGACGACCTCGACGGGATCGACGGGATCGACGCACCACCCCCGACGCCGGCACCGTGGTGGGTGCGGGCCGGGATCGCCGTCGTCGTCGCCGTCGGGATCGTCGCCCGCTTCCTCCCCCGGGGGGACCTGTGGCTCGACGAGGCGCTGAGCGCCAACATCGCCGAACTGGGCCCGGGTGGAGCAGCCCAGGCGCTCCGCCGGGACGGCCACCCCCCGCTCTTCTACTGGCTGCTCGATGGGTGGTCCATGTTGTTCGGTGACTCCGCCTGGGCGCTCCGGTCGCTCTCCGGGATTCTCGGCGTCGCCGCGCTGCCGCTCGCCTGGATCGCCGGTCGGCGGCTGGTCGAACGCCAGGCGCCGTCGAGCCCGTTCCGCCGAGACCTCGACCGCCGGGCCGCCACGACGGCGGCGGCCGCGCTCGTGATCACGGCCTTGCTCCCGTTCGCGGTCCGCTACTCGAGCGAGACCCGCATGTACTCGCTCGTCATGCTGCTCACCCTGATCGGCTACCTGCTCGTCGATGCCCACCTGCGTCGGCCCCGCTGGTCGACCGCGGCGGGCATCGCCGTCACCGCCGCCGCTTTGCTCTGGAGTCACTACTGGGCCCTCTGGCTGCTCGGGGCGACCGGGGTGGGCGCGCTGGCGCTGGCATGGTGGTCGCAGCGGCGTCAGGTCGTCCCTCGCCGCAACGCTGCGCTCGGTGTGGCCGCCGCCTTGGTGGTGGGCGGTCTGGCCTTCCTGCCCTGGGTGCCGACGATGCTCTACCAGGGCGCCAACACGGGAACACCGTGGGGTGACCCGGTCCGTCCCGCCACGTTCGTGGTGCTCGGACTCATCTACCTGGCCGGCGGGGCGGTCGCCGAGCCGCAGCTGGTCGCCTACCTGTTCGCCGGCCTGATCGTCATGGGGATCCTCGGGACGACGAACCGCCGCGGCCGGCTCGAGCTCGGACTGCGCATCCGACCGAACGCGCAGCCCGAGGCGGTCGTCGTCGTGATCACCCTCGGCCTGGCCTGGGCGGCGTCGTTCGCCGCCCGTTCGGCGTTCGCAGCGCGCTACCTGGCGGTGCTCGTCCCGCTGATCATCCTGATCGCAGCCACCGGGCTGTCGGCCATCCGGGACGACCGTTGGCGGCGGGTGGTCGCCGCTGTCCTCCTTGTCGGGTTCACCGTCGGCATCGTCGCCGAGATCGACCGGGGTCGGACACAGGCGGGCGAGATCGCTGACGCCACCGTGGCCGCGGCCGCCGACGCCGGTGACCGGCCGCTGCTGATCGTCTGTCCGGACCAGAACGGCCCGTCCGTCGAGCGGGCGCTGCGGGCCCGTGGTGGAGCGGACGCCGTCGAGATCGTGACCTACCCGGCACTCGGCGACCCGCGGTTCGTGGACTGGGTCGGCTACGCCGAGCGGAACGCCGCCGCCGACCCGGGCGCCATCGCCGGTGAGGCCCTCGACCGGGCGGCGGGACGGTCCGTCCTGTACGCCTTCACCGGCAACTACCGGACCCTGGAGGGCCAGTGCGAGGCCGTGCTGCAGGCGCTGGCGACCGTGCGGGGCGCACCTGCGGTGCTGGTGCCGCCGGCGGAGCGGAACGAGGACGAACCGGCGATCGAACTGCTCCGATTCGACCCCCGGTGAGCACCGCCGGCCGCTGGGCCACCTCGCCGCTGGTGCTGTTCCTCTTCGTCGTCGCCATCCAGCAGGTCGTCGTCGTGGACTCGACCGACAACGATCCGTCGCTGGCACCCTGGACGGCGCTGAGCCTGCTCCGGGACGGGGACACCGACCTGCGGGAGGTTCCCGCCGAGGTGCTGGTGGAACGGCCGCTCGTCCTGCCCGGATCGCCGGCCGGGGTCACGTTCGTGGATGTGGAGCAGGTGCGCGCTGCGCTCGACCGGGCCGGGCCGGACGCGGCGGTCCGTGACTACTTCCCGATCGTGCCGGCCCTGCTCGCCGTCCCGGCGGTCCTGCTCGCCGGACTGGTCGGACCCGCCCTCGGGATGGGCGGTGCCGAGCAGATCCTCCTCGACGAGCGCTTCACGCCCTTCCACGTGCTGGTCGCCTCGGTCGTCGTGGCCCTCGCCGTCCTGGTCGCCCGGTCGATCGCCGAGCGCCTCCTCGGCGGCAGCGTCGCCCGACGCCGCTGGTCGGCCACCGCCGTCGCGCTGGTGCTCGCGTTCGGCACCACCGCCTGGTCGGTGGCGAGCCGGGCGCTGTGGCAGCACGGGCCGTCGCTGCTCGCGCTGTTCGTCGCGCTGTGGTTGGTGCTCGAGCTCCGACGGGTGTCGTCGGCCGGCGGGTCGGTCGCGAACAGCGGCCGCATCGCCGACGAGGCCGACGCTCACGAGGCGGTCGCTGACGGCGCATCGGACCGGGCACCGGGCCACGCCGCCCCGCCGTGGGTCGCCCCCGCCCTGGGTGCGGTACTGGCCACGGCGGTCGTCGTGCGACCCACCAACGCCATCCCGGCCGTGGCGCTGTTCGGATGGGTCGCGTGGTCGTCACGACGGCACCTCGCCACGGTGTTCGCGGGCGCGGCCGTCGCCGGAGCGCTGTGGATCGGTGTCGCTGCGGTGCTCGGCCTCGGGGTGCCTCCGCCCTACTACTCGGCCGGCCGCATCGACCTGAGCACGGACACCCCACTGGCGATCGCCGCCAACCTGGTCTCGCCATCCCGCGGGCTGCTGGTGAGCACGCCGATCGTGCTGCTCGCCGTTCCGGGCGCGTGGCTGTGGTGGCGGCGACCGCAGGACCGACCCCTGGTGGTCGCGCTCGCGGTCTGGGTCGGTGGTGTGCTCCTCGCCGTGTCCGCCTTCGCCCAGTGGTGGGCCGGCCACACCTTCGCGGCCCGGTTCACGACCGAGCTCCTGCCTGCGCTGTTCGTCCTCGCCGTCCCGGCGCTCGACGCGGTCGTGCCGGGTCGCGGCGACCGGACCGGGGAGACGGTGTCCCGCCCGGCCGGCGCGGACGATGTGGGCGGCGCACCGGCTTCGTCCGACCTCGAGCAGCGGCCCGGGTCCGCAGGACCGATCCCCGCCTGGATGCGAACCCGCGCGGCCCT
>SXMI01000323.1 GCA_005777415.1 Actinomycetota bacterium
GGATCACGAACGGCACCCAGGCCGACTGGCTGTGTCTCCTCGCCCGGACGTCGGACGAGGGCGGCTACCGGGGGATGTCCCAGATCGTGGTGCCGACCGACGTCGAGGGGTTCGAGGTGAGTCGCCGGCTCGACAAGCTGGGGATGCGGGCGTCCGACACAGCGGAGCTGACCTTCACCGACGTCCGGGTGCCGGTGGCCAACACGATCGGCGAGATCGGCCAGGGGTTCCAGCAGCAGATGGCCCAGTTCCAGAACGAGCGCATGATCGCCGCCTACCAGCTGGTCGGGGCGGTCGAGACGGCGCTCGAGCGGACGATCGCCTACGTGCGTGAGCGCCAGGCCTTCGGCGGCGTGCTCGCCGACAACCAGGTCATCCAGTACGAGCTCGCCGACATCTCGGCCGAGCTCGACATGTTGCGCCACCACCACTGGGTCACCGTGGCTCAGGTCCGGGCGGGTGAGGACATCACCCGGCAGGCGACCGTGTCCAAGCTGCGGTCGGCCCGACTGGCCCGGCGCATGGCCGACGCCGCCGTGCAGTTCCACGGTGGCATGGGGTACGTGGAGGAGCTCTGGCCGGCCCGGTTCTTCCGGGACACCCGGCTGTGGTCGATCGGTGGCGGGGCCGACGAGGTCATGCTGCGGTCACTCGCCCGCATCCACGGCGTCGTCTGACCCCGACGCTGACCGACCGGCGGCGCGTCCGCTGGGATAGGGTGCGCAGGAGACACACCGGGGAGCTCGGACGACCGGGCTGAGAGGGCGGCTGGACGGCCGCCGACCCGCACGAACCTGAACCGGGTAATGCCGGCGGAGGGAGCATGTCGATGACCACGGTCGTCCTGAGCGGTGGACCCCTGCGCCCCGAGCCGACCTCAGCCGTCCGGGCGGCGCTGGATCGAGTGGTCCGGGCCGGTGGACCGCACCGAGTGGTCGCCGCCGATTCGGGTTACGAGCGCGCCGAGCAACTGGGCCTCTGGGTGGACGATCTGGTCGGAGATCTGGACTCGATCGGTCCGGACGCCCTGGAGCGGGCGGAGCGGGCCGGGGTTCGGGTGCACCAGCACCCACGGGACAAGGACGCCACCGACCTGGAGCTGGCCCTGGAGCTCGCCGCCGAGGGAGACGCCCCGGGGAGCGCCACCCGGATCCTCGTTCTCGGATCGTCCTCCGGCCGGGTGGACCACCTGCTCGCGCTGCTCGGAGCACTCGGATCGGAGCAACTGGCGGACGTCGCCGTCGACGCCGTGCTCGACGACGACGCGGTCCACATCTGCCGCCCCGGCCGACGGGAGGTGCCGGCCGGTCAGGGCGCCACGGTGTCCCTGGTCGCGCTCGGCGGGCCGGCACGTGTCGCCCGCACGACCGGTCTGCGCTGGCCACTCGTCGACCGTGAGCTCCCGGCGCTCGCCGGACTGGGTGTGTCCAACGTCGTGGAGCACGTTCCGGCATCGCTGGAGCTCGCCGCGGGCGTGCTCGCCGTCATGGTCCCGTACGAACCGGTCACCGGCTCGTCCACACCGCAGTCCACCGACCGGGAGGTCAACGAGTGAATCGAGTCCGTGCCGTTCTGTTCCCGCTGCTCCCGGTGCTGGTCGTCGTGGTCGCCGTCGCCACAGCCTGCGCGGGCGACGGTGGCGACCCGGCTGCGACCGGCGACGCCCCGGCCACCTCGGAGGGATCCGCCGCCGAGGTCGTCCTGGTCACCTACGACTCCTTCGCGCTGCCGGAGGCGGCGGCCCAGGCGTTCACCGCTCGGACCGGAGCGACGATCCGGGTCGTGGCCTCCGGTGACGCCGGTGCCGTGCTGACCAAGGCCCTGCTCAGCGCCGGCGCGCCGGAGGGCGACGTGCTCTTCGGCGTCGACTCCTCGCTCGCGGGCCGGGTGCTCGCCGAGGATCTGCTCGAGCCGTTCACCCCGACCGACCTGGATCAGGTGCCGGCTGCGGTCCGCCTGCCCGGAGAGCTCGGCGAGCTGCTCACCCCGGTCGATACCGGTGAGGTCTGCGTGATCGCCGACTCGGAGTGGTTCGCCGCCCGTTCGATCCCGCTCCCGACCGACCTCGGCTCGCTGATCGATCCCGCCTACCGGGACCTGCTCGTCGTGCAGAGCCCGGTGACCTCCTCGCCGGGCCTGGCGTTCCTGGTGGGGAGCGTCGCCCGGTCCGGAGAGGAGTGGCCCGGGTACTGGGAGCAGCTCCGCGACAACGGGGTCCGGGTCCGGCCCAGCTGGGACGACTCGTACAACACCGACTACACGGTCTCGGGCGGCGACCGGCCACTGGTGGTGTCGTACGCATCCTCGCCGCCGGCCGAGGTGGTCTTCAGCGAGGGGGCGAGCGAGACGCCGGCGTCGGTCGTGATCGAGGACACCTGTGTCCGGCAGGTCGAGTACGCCGGGGTGCTGCGTGGTGCGGCGAACCCGGAGCTGGCCCGGCAGCTGGTGGAGTTCATGATCTCGCCCGAGTGGCAGGCCGAGCTGCCGCTGACCAACTTCGTGTTCCCCGTGGTGGAGGGGACGCCGCTGCCACCCGTCTTCGAGCGGTTCGCCGTGCGCCCCGCCGATCCGCTCGAGGTCCCGGCGGACCGGGTGGCCGCCGAGCGGGACGCATGGATCGAGCGGTGGCGGACGATCCTGGAGTGACGGCGCTGCCACCTCCCGGCCGCTCGGCCGCCCGCCGGGCCGACACCCCACGCGGGGTCGGCACCCTCGCCGTCGTGCTGGTCGGCGTCGCGATCGTGGTTCCGGTGACCGCCGTCGTGGTGCGCTCACTCCGGGACGGCGGGGACTGGGGCCTGTCCGCCCCCGCCAGGATCCTCGGCTCGCCCCGGACCTGGCGGCTCGTGACGCTCACCGTGGCGCAGGCGGTGGGGTCGACCGCGCTCACGCTCGCCGTCGGGCTGCCGGTGGCCTGGGTGCTGGGCACCTTCCGGTTCCCGGGCCGCCGGCTGATCCGGCTCGTGGTCCTGGTCCCGTTCGTGCTCCCGTCGGTGGTGCTCGCCACGGCGGTGGCCTCGGTCGTCGGCCCGACCGGGCCGGTCGACCTCCGGGGCACC
>SXMI01000324.1 GCA_005777415.1 Actinomycetota bacterium
CACCTCTCGGCCGAGTCGGTCGCAGCGCGCATCGCCAAGGAGGTCCGCACCGCCGAGGGCGAGCGCGAGGAGGTCGTCTCGACTCCGGTCCTCGGTCGTCCCCGGGGCCGGAACCGTCCCGCCGGGGTCCACGTCGAGGGCTTCGACGACCTGCTCGTCAGGATGGCCCGCTGCTGCACCCCCGTCCCGGGGGACGAGATCATCGGGTTCGTCACCCGGGGCCGGGGGGTGTCGGTCCACCGGACCGACTGCGCCAATGCCACCTCGCTGGTGGCGGGTCAGGCCGAGCGGATCGTCGACGTCGACTGGGACCAGGACTCCTCGGGTGACTTCGTGGCCCTGATCGAGGTGAAGGGCCTGGACCGACCCCGGTTGCTGCAGGACGTCATCTCGACGCTGTCCGACGGCCACGTCAGCATCATCGCCTGCCACAGCCATGCCGATCCCGACCGGATCGCCACCATGCGCTTCGAGTTCGAGCTCGGCGAGCGGTCGCACCTCGAGGTCCTGTTGAACCGGATTCGGGCCATCGACAGCGTCTACGACGCCGACCGCGTCGTTCCCGGCGCCAACTGAGCCACGGGCCGCGCCGGCCCGGTGGGGGGCGGCCGGCCCCGGGATCCGGCAGACTCTCCCCATGCCCAGCTCCAAGTCACCCGACCGGGACCCCGGTGACCGGCCCGAGTTGCACCTCGTGGCGCCGATCGACTCGCCCGACTCGGGAGAGGACCCCGATGGCGCCGGCGACGGTGTCCCGCATCCCAGCGAACCGACCCGTGACGGCGTCGCCCCGAGCCGGTCGGCGGTCCAGGACGCCCGGTCCCTGCTGGCCGCCGCCGACCCGGTCAGCTACTACCGGTCGCTGTCCAACCTGGTGCGAACCGGCCACCACGCCGTGTTGCAACCGCTCCCGTACACGCCGGCGCTCGAGTTCCACGACCCGTCCTGCGTGGTCGTCGAGCCCAGGCCGGGCAACATCGAGACCGTGGAGCTGTACGCGAACGCGGCGTACCCCACCTTCGACGAGCTGTTCCGACCGGTGTTCCGTCGGCCCGAGGTGGCCGCCGAGCTGACGGGGCTGTACCACCTCGTCTTCGGCGAGGGTGCGAACGTCGCCGTCGTGACGAATCACGGCCAGATCATCGACATCGCGCTCGTGATGGGAGCGCTCATCCTCGGGATGTGCGAGCCGGGCCGGGAGTTCGGGGTGCTCGGCGAGACGCTGAGCGTCGCCGATCTGGCCGACCGGATCAACGTCATGGTCTCCCGGATGGTGACCACCCGGCAGGCGTTCAACGTCCCGGCCATGCAGGTGCTCCAGTGCGGGGCGCGGACCTTCCTCTCCATGCCCCAGACGCACTCCCGCCGTCGGGCCAAGCTGGACCCGGCCCTGGTGAAGGCGAACAACCTGCTCGTCCGCCACGAGCTCGATGCCCGCCTGTCCCGTGGTGGGCAGGTCCTGGCCATGGCCGCCAGCGGGAGCCAGGACCTGTCGCTCGCCGCCAGCATGGTCCAGAAGGTCCGTTCCCAGTGGCGCTCCCGCCGGGGGATCGATCCGGGGGAGACCAGCACCCTGCACCTCCAGCCGCTCTACGACGGGACGATGCAGCTGATGCTCGGCTGCCGCTACGTCCTGCCCGTGGCGGTGTCCCTCGATCCGTCCGCTCCGGCGGTCGAGGTCGGCACCATCACCCGGGTGCGCGACACCGACGACTGCCACCGGATCATGGAGTGGATCGCGGACGCCCACCAGCAGGCGACCCGGACACCGACGATCTACCACCGCCAGGAGGATCCCCTGCTCCGTCAGGTGCGGTCCATGGCGAAGAGCTGACCGGCTCCAGCGACTCGTCGCCGGGTGCGGAGCGGGCCGGCCCGCCTCCGGTACCGTTGGCGCCCGTGACCGCCCCGGACCAACCGTTCCGCACGCTCGCCGGCATGCGGGACCTGCTCCCACCCGAGAGCGGTCGTCGCCGGGACCTCGTGGCCACCTTCGCCGGGGTCGTCGAGCTCGCCGGCTACCGAGAGGTCCAGCCGCCCCTCGTCGAGGAGCTCGGCGTCTTCCTGCGGGTGGGCGAGGCGACCGACGTGGTGACCAAGGAGATGTACGACTTCGAGGACAAGGACGGTCGTCGGGTGGCCCTCCGTCCCGAGTTGACCGCCGGCGTGGCCCGGGCCTTCGTCCAGCACCATCCGCAGGTCCCGTGGAAGGTCTGGTACGCCGGGACGAACTTCCGTCACGAGCGACCGCAGAAGGGGCGGTACCGCTCGTTCGACCAGGTCGGCGTCGAGGTGCTCGGCGTTGACGATCCGGACCTCGACGTCGAGGTCGTGGCGCTGGCCTGGGAGAGCCTGCGGCGACTCGGCCTGGAGCGGATCCGGCTGCTCGTGAACTCGATCGGCGACCACGACGACCGGGCCCGCTACGTCGAGGCCGTGCGGGCGTTCCTCGACTCCCGTCGGGGTGAGCTGAGCGAGGCCGCACTCGCCACCGCCGAACGCAACCCGCTCCGGGTGCTCGACACCAAGCGGGCCGAGGACCTCGCGGTCGTGGCGGATGCCCCGCTGATCGCCGAGCACCGCTCGGCGGCGTCGGCGGCGCACTTCGAGCGGGTGCTCCTGGGCCTGGACGCCCTCGAGATCCCCTACGAGCTCGCCCCCCGGCTGGTGCGCGGGCTCGACTACTACCGGCGGACGACCTTCGAGCTCGTCGCCGAGTCCCTGGACGCCGCCCAGAACGCCGTGGGTGGTGGTGGCCGCTACGACGGCCTGGTCGAGGACCTGGGCGGTCCACCCACCGACGGGATCGGGTTCGCGCTCGGTGTGGACCGCATCCTGCTCGCGCTCGAGGCCGAGGGTGCGCCCGAGGTCCAGCCGGTCGCCGTGGAGGTCTTCGTCGTCGATCTCACCGACGGATCGTCGGCCCGGGACCTGACCCATGAGCTGCGCTCGGCGGGGATCTCGGCCGACCGCCGCTTCGGGGGCGGATCGATGCGTTCGCAGATGAAGTCCGCCGACCGCTCCGGGGCGCAGTGGGCGGTGCTCATCGGGGCCGACGAGCTCGAGTCGGGAACCGTGACGGTTCGTGATCTGCGCTCCGATGCACCACAATCGCCCGTGCCCCGGACCGACCTGGTGGCCGAGCTGCGACGACGAGGGACCACGACGTGACGAGCATGCGGACGTTGATGTGCGGCGAGGTGGGTGAGGACCGGATCGGTGCGACGGTCTCGCTCTGCGGGTGGGTCGCACGTCGGCGCGAGCACGGCGAGCACCTGGCATTCCTGGACCTGCGCGACCACACCGGGGTCGTGCAGTGCGTCGTGGACGGCGCCGCCGAGCTGCGCAGCGAGTGGGTGGTCCGGGTGACCGGTACGGTTCGTCCCCGGCCCGAGGGGACCGTCAACGAGCAGCTGGCCACCGGCACGGTCGAGCTGGGGGAGTGCACCGTCGAGGTGCTGGCCACCGCCGAGCCGCCTCCGTTCCCCCTCGACGAGCGGGCCGGCGACGTGGACGAGGTCGTCCGGCTGCGCCACCGCTACGTGGACCTGCGCCGCCCGGAGATGCAGCGCAACCTCCGGACCCGGGCCGCTGCCATCGCCTCCATCCGTCGAGCCATGGACGACCAGGGGTTCGTCGAGGTCGAGACCCCGCTGCTGATCGCCTCGACCCCCGAGGGCGCCCGTGACTTCGTCGTGCCCTCGCGCCAGCGGCCCGGTTCGTTCTACGCCCTGCCGCAGAGTCCGCAGCTCTTCAAGCAGCTGTGCATGGTGGGCGGTGTCGACCGCTACTACCAGGTGGCCCG
>SXMI01000325.1 GCA_005777415.1 Actinomycetota bacterium
GCGCCGTGGGCGTGCCGGGAGCGGTGCCGTCCGATGTGCCCGTCGTCGTGCACCTCCACGAACTCGACACGGCGCTCGGTCGCAGCGTCGAGCCGGCAGGTCTCCGTCGGGTCCTCGATCGGGCCGCCTCGGTCGCGGTCGTCGCTGCGCCCGTCCGCGATGCCCTGTCGGCGTACAGCGGCTGGCGGGGACCGGCCGTCGAGCTGCCGGGCGTGGCGGACCTGGTCACCGCCGACCCGCCCGGTCCGGTGGCGGATGGCGCAGTGGTCGGGGTCGGCGCACCCGACTGGCGCAAGGGTGCCGACCGGATGCAGGCGCTCGCCGCCGAACTGGCCCGGCGGGGTCGCGGCGCCGAGGTGCGCTGGGTAGGTGGCCGCCCGTCGGGACGCGAGGCGGCGTGGGTCGGTGCCCCGTCCCCGGTGTCGTGGGTCCCGTCATCGGACCGCCCGTGGGAGGCGGCCGGAGCGGTCCGGGTCGTGGTGGTGCCCAGTCGTGAGGACCCGCTCCCGCTCGCCGTGCTCGAGGCCGGCGCCCGGGGGCTCCCCGTCGTCGCGATGCGGACCGGTGGACTCGTCGACCTGCTCGCCGACGGGCGCGGCGTCCTGGTCGATCCCGGTGACGTGGTCGGCCTCGTCGACGGCGTGGACGGACTGCTCGCCGACCCCGAGCGCGCCCGCGCGATCGGCCGGTCCCTGCACGCCGCCGTGCGTCGCGACCACGACCCGCAGGCGGTGTCGGCCCGGTGGTGGCGGTGGATCGAGTCCGCCGCCGGACCCGTGGCCCTGCGCCCACAGGGCGCCGCCGGTTGATGCGCGCGTGACGGTCGGGAGGAATCCGGCCCCGGACCCGTACACTGACCGGGCTGGAGCGAGCGTCACAGGGGGCGAGCGAGTCATGTCCACCGGAGGTCCGAGGACCGGGGTCGCGGTGATCGGGTGCGGCTACTGGGGTCGGAACCTGGTCCGTGCGTTCGCCCAGATCGGCGAGCTCGTCGCCGTGGTCGACCCGGCGGTCGAGGTCGCTGCCGCGCTCGCCGCCGAGCACGGCGCCCGTGCTCGGGAACTGGGCGACGTCCTGGCCGACCCGGAGGTCCGGGCGGTGGCGATCGCCGCCCCCGCCCGACAGCACGCCGAGCTGGCGCTCGCGGCGATCGCCGCGGGCAAGCACGTGTTCGTCGAGAAGCCCCTGGCGCTCCGGGTGGAGGACGCCGAGGAGGTGGTGGCCGCCGCCGATGCCGCCGGCGTCACCCTGATGGTGGGCCACCTGCTGCAGTACCACCCGGCGTTCCTGGCGCTGGTCGACCTGGTCGGTCGCGGCGAGTTGGGTGAGCTGCGCTACCTCTACTCGAACCGACTCAACCTGGGGAAGATCCGGCGGGAGGAGAACATCCTCTGGAGCTTCGCCCCGCACGACCTGTCGATGCTCCTGGCCCTGGTGGGCGAGGAGCCCGATGAGGTCGTCGCCGTGGGGTCCACGTTCCTGTCGACCGGCGTGCCGGACGTGACGACCACGCATCTCCGGTTCCCGTCGGGGCCCGAGGCGCACGTGTTCGTGTCGTGGCTCCACCCGTTCAAGGAGCAGCGGCTCGTGGTCGTCGGCTCCGAGGCCATGGCGGTCCTCGACGACGTCGAGCCCTGGGAGTCGAAGCTGGTCGTCTACCGACACGGTGTGGAGTGGGACGGCGACGTCCCGGTCCCCGTGAAGGCCGACGGCGAACCGGTGGCGCTCCGTCAGGACGAACCGCTGCGTCTCGAGTGCGAACACTTCCTCGCCAGCGTCCGGGACGGCACGCCGCCGCGGACCGATGGCCGGGAGGGGCTCCGGGTCCTGCGGGTCCTCTCGGCGGCCCAGCAGTCGCTCAGCGACGCCGAACCGGCTCGTCCCGACGGGTCCCACGACGGCCCCGGCGATCCGGCCGGTCGGTTCCCGGGTGTGGTCGTGCACGAGTCCGCGTACGTCGACGACGACGTGGTCATCGGCGCCGGGACGAAGGTCTGGCACTTCAGCCACGTCCTGTCCGGTTCGACGATCGGCCGCGACTGCGCGCTCGGCCAGAACGTGGTGGTGGGGCCACGGGTCACGGTCGGCGACCGCTGCCGGATCCAGAACAACGTGAGCGTCTACGACGGCGTCACGCTCGAGGACGGGGTGTTCTGTGGTCCGTCGTGTGTGTTCACCAACGTCTACAACCCACGGGCCGAGGTGTCCCGCAAGGACGAGTTCCGGTCGACCATCGTCCGCCGCGGGGCGACGATCGGTGCCAACGCCACGATCGTCTGCGGCTACGAGATCGGCGAGTACGCGTTCATCGCCGCCGGAGCCGTCGTCACGGGTGACGTCCCGGCCCACGCCCTGATGGTGGGGACGCCGGCCCGGCGGATCGGGTGGATGAGTCACGAGGGGGAGCGGCTCGGCGACGACCTCGTCTGCCCCCGCAGCGGACGGCGCTACGAGTTGGTCGACGACCAGCTCCGGCCGGTCGACGGGTCCTGAGCGCCGCCCTCATCCGACGTACGACGAACCAGACCGGAGGACGACGTGCAGTTCATCGATCTCGCCGCCCAGCAGGCCGTGCTGCGCGAGCGCATCGACGCAGCCATCGCCGGGGTGCTCGACCACGGCAAGTACATCATGGGGCCGGAGGTCGCAGAGCTGGAGGCCGAGCTCGCGGCGTTCTGCGCTGCGCCGCAGGTGGTGAGCTGCGCCAGCGGGACCGATGCGCTGGTCATGGCGATGATGGCCCTGGGCGTCGGTCCCGGCGACGCCGTGTTCGTCCCGAGCTTCACCTTCGCCTCCACCGCCGAGTCGGTCGCCCTACTCGGCGCAACGCCGGTGTTCATCGACGTGGAGGCCGCCTCGTTCAACCTGGACCCCGCGCACCTGGCCCGGGCGGTTGCTGAGCCACCGGCCGGGCTGCGTCCGGTGGGCGTGGTGCCCGTCGACCTGTTCGGCCAGCCGGCCGACTACGAGGCGATCGCTGCGGTCGCCGAACCGGCGGGGTTGTGGGTGCTGGCCGACGCCGCCCAGAGCTTCGGGGCGTCCCGGAACGGTCGTTCCGTGGGAACGCTGGCACCGATCACGACCACTTCGTTCTTCCCGGCCAAGC
>SXMI01000326.1 GCA_005777415.1 Actinomycetota bacterium
AACCTGCGGTACGCCGATGCGCTGACGATGGCCGACCACCACGCCGTGTACAAGAACGGCGCCAAGGAGATCGCCCACCTGCAGGGGAAGTCGATCACGTTCATGGCCAAGCCGCGGATCGACCAGCCGGGATCGAGCTGCCACATCCACTCCTCGATCTGGTCGACCGACGGCGCCCCGCTCTGCCCCGGCGACGGCCCGGACGGGATGAGCCCGGTCTTCCGGGCCTGGATGGGTGGGCTGCTCGCCCACTCGCGGGAGCTCGCCATCTGCTTCGCCCCGTTCGTGAACTCCTACAAGCGCTACCAGCCCGACTCCTGGGCGCCGACCGCCGTCGTCTGGTCGCCCGACAACCGGACCTGCGGTCTGCGCCTGGTCGGCCACGGGGCCGGCCTGCGCGTCGAGTCGCGGATCCCCGGAGCGGACTGCAACCCGTACATCGCCTTCGCGGCCATCATCGCCGCCGGACTCGACGGGATCGACCGGGAGCTGGACTGCGGCGAGCCCTACCGGGGCAACGGCTACACCGCGACCGACGTCGAGCGGATCCCCTGGAACATCGTGGAGGCCATCGAGGCGTTCCGGGACTCCGAGTTCGCGCTGGAGTCGTTCGGGGAGACGGTCCACCACCACCTGCTCCACCAGGTCCGCGACGAGTGGCAGTCGTTCAACAACACCGTGACCGAGTGGGAGCTCCGCCGGAACTTCGAGCGGATCTGAGGACGGGGGCACCGCAGTGGGCAGCACGGAGTTCCGGACCACGCTGAGCTGGGTCGGCAACGACGGGACCGGGACATCGACCCGGTCCCACGCCAAGGACGGCGAGCTCGCCGCCGAGGGCCGGCCGACGATCCCGACGATCCCGCCGGACGGCACGGGCGGGTGGAGTCCGGAGCACCTGCTCCTCGGGTCGGTGTCGCAGTGCCACATGCTCTGGTACCTCCACCTGTGCGCCCGCAACGGCGTGGTGGTGGAGACCTATGAGGACTCGGCGACCTGCCGGCTCGAGGTGACCGGTTCCGAGGGCGCGGTGCGCGACGTGGCCCTGCACGCCCGCGTCGGGATCTCGAGCGGCGAGGTCGCCACGGCGGTGGAGCTCTTCGAGCTGGCCGGCGAGAAGTGCTACGTGGCCCGATCGCTCGCCGAACCGGTGGGCCACACCGTGGAGGTCAGCGAGGTGCCCCCGGGCTGAGGTGCCGGCCGGATCGGTCAGCCGGATCGGTCAGCCGGATCGATCCGGGGTGGACCCAGCCCGGGCCAGGGCGGCGTCGAGCGCCACCCCGAAGCGGCCGACGTCACCGCCGCAGGCATCGAGCTGGGCGGCGTCGAGCAGCTCGACCAGGCTGCCGTCGTCGAGGCGACCGACGACCGTCGGGGTCCGACCCCGGGTGAAGGCGGCCACATCGGGCGTCTGCTCGTTGCGGTGCCACACCTGCACGGGCACGTCGAGGGAGCAGAGCAGGTCATCGAAGGTGGGCTTGCGCCGCAGCCGTCCGTGCGTGATGTCGCAGAGGCCGCAGTGGCGGCCGGCCAGAGCCCCCAGCACGTAGCGCAGCTCACCGGCGAGCCCGCCGTCGGCGTCGTACACCATGTCGATCTCCACCACCGGCACAGGCGGGTAGCGTAGGACGCCACGCCGGAATCCGTGACGCGGCGTCGGTCGGCGGAGAAGGGGGATGCACGTGCCGGAACTGATCGAGTCGCTCGTCGGGATCGTCGGGGCCTCGGCCGTCGACAGCGGCGAGGACGTCCACGAGGACGACACGCACGACGAGTGCCTCACCGTCCCACCCGTTCGCCCGCAGGCGGTCGTCCGACCCACCGAGACCGCACAGGTCGCCCGCATCCTGGAGCTGGCGCAGGAGCACGGTGTGCCGGTCACCGCCCGAGGGAGCGGGACGGGGCTCTCCGGGGCCGCCACCCCGGTGGCCGACGGGATCGTGGTGTGCTTCGACCGCATGGACCGGATCCTCGAGATCGACACGGAGAACCACCTCGCCGTCGTCCAGCCGGGGGTCCGCCTCGTCGACCTCGACGAGGCGCTCCGCCCGCTCGGGCTCGTCTACCCCGTCTACCCGGGCGAGTACTCGGCGAGCATCGGCGGGAACGTGGCGACGAACGCCGGCGGCATGCGGGCCGTGAAGTACGGGGTGACCCGCCACCAGGTACTCGGCCTCGAGGTGGTGCTGGCCGGTGGCGAGGTCATGCGGACCGGCGGCCGGTTCGTGAAGTCGACCACGGGCTACGACCTGACCCAGCTGATCGTGGGGAGCGAGGGCACCCTGGCCCTGGTCACCGAGGTCATCATCCGGCTCTACCCGCGCCCGGAGCACCAGGCCACGGTGCTGGCGCCGTTCTCCACACTCGACGAGGTCACCGCCGCCGTGCCGAGGATCGTGGACTCGGGCATCGGGCCGGTGGTGCTCGAGTACATCGACCTGCTCACCATGTCGGCGACCGCCAGCTACAGCGGCCTGGAGCTCGGCATCCCCCAGGAGATCAAGGACACGGCCCTCGCCTATCTGGTGGTGGTGCTGGAGAACGACCACGAGGAGCGACTCGAGGAGGACCTCGGCGCGGTCGCCGGCCAGCTCGCCGAGCTGGGCGCGCTGGACGTCTTCGTGCTGCCCCCCGCTGCGGCGGCCGACCTGATCGCCGCCCGCGAGCAGGCGTTCTGGATGGCCAAGGCCAACGGCGCCGACGACATCGTCGACGTCGTCGTCCCGCGGGCCCAGATCCCGGTGTTCATGCAGCGGGTCTCGGAGCTCGCCGCCGAGTACGACGCCTGGATCGCCGGCTGCGGGCACGCCGGCGACGGCAACGTCCACCTCGGGGTCTTCTGCGCCGACGACGAACGCCGCGGCCGACTGCTCCACGAGCTCTTCGCCTCCGGCATGGCCCTCGGCGGGGCGATCTCGGCCGAGCACGGGATCGGCGGGGCCAAGAAGGAGCACTTCCTCGAGCTCGAGGACCCGGCCAAGATCGCGCTGATGCGCCGCCTCAAGTCGGCCTTCGACCCGGCCGGGATCCTCAACCCCGGCACGATCTTCGACTGACATCCACCCAACCGCACCGGAGGACCACCACGTGAACGGCGCCCAGGCTCTGATCCGAACGCTCGTCGACTCGAGCGTCGACGTC
>SXMI01000327.1 GCA_005777415.1 Actinomycetota bacterium
AACCCGATCGCCGGCGGCGCATGCACCGGCGCTGGTGTGGGTCCCCGCCACATCGGCCGGGTCGTCGGCATCGCCAAGGCCTACGTCACCCGCGTGGGCGCCGGTCCGTTCCCCACGGAGCTCTTCGACGAGGTCGGCGACCACCTGGTCACCGTCGGGCGGGAGTTCGGGACCAACACGGGTCGGCGCCGTCGTCCGGGTTGGTTCGACGCCGTCATGCTGCGTCACGCCGTCCGGTTGAACTCCCTGTCGGAGCTGGCCATCACCAAGCTCGACATCCTCGATCAGCTCGAGTCGCTCCGGGTGTGCGTCGCCTACGACGTGGACGGCGTCCGACACGACCACCTGCCGTACCACCAGTCGGACCTGCACGCTGCGGTGCCGATCTACGAGGACCTGCCCGGCTGGGGCGTCGACCTGAGCGCCGTGACGGAGCGCGACCAGTTGCCGCCGGCCGCCGTCAGCTATCTCGAGTTCCTCGAGGAGCAGGTCGGCGTGCCGGTGACGTTCGTGGGCACCGGTCCCGGACGCGAGCAGTTCGTGCGCTTCAGCCCCGCGGGCTGAGGCGTCGCCGACGGCCGGCCGGGCGGGCTAGGAATACCGGCGTGAGGATCTGCGTCATCGGCAGCGGTGGGCGGGAGCACGCGCTCGCCGATGTGCTCGGTCGTCACCACGAGGTCGTCGTCACGCCCGGCAACCCGGGGATCCCGGGATCGATCCCCGACGACCCCGAGTCGATCGATGCCGATCTGTTCGTCGTCGGTCCCGAGGCGCCCCTCGTCGACGGGCTGGCCGACCGACTGCGGGCCGCCGGTCGGCTGGTGTTCGGCCCCGGTGCCGACGGCGCCCGTCTGGAGGGATCGAAGGCGTGGATGAAGGAGGTCGTGGCCGCAGCGGGTGTCCCCACCGCTCGGCACGGGACGTTCACGGATCGGGACGCCGCCGTCGCCTTCCTCGAGTCGCTGGGCGCTCCGTGGGTGATCAAGACCGACGGCCTTGCGGCCGGCAAGGGTGTGCTCGTCACCGACTCGCTCGACCGGGCCCGGGATGCCGTCGACGAGTACCTCTCCGGCGAGGCCTTCGGTGACGCCGGCCGCACCGTGGTGGTGGAGGAGGGGATGGTCGGACCGGAGCTGTCGGTGCTCGCGATCTGCGACGGCGCCCGCGCCGTGGCGCTCGCCCCCGCCCAGGACTTCAAGCGGGTCGGTGACGGCGACGAGGGTCCGAACACGGGGGGCATGGGTGCCTACTCGCCGGTCGGCCTGGCCGGTGACGAGGTGGTGGCGGACGTGGTCGACCGATTCGTCCAGCCGACCCTCGACGAGCTCCGCCGCCGGGGGATCAACTACCGGGGCGTCCTGTACGCCGGGCTCATGTTCACCCCCGACGGTCCGCGACTGATCGAGTTCAACGTCCGCTTCGGGGACCCGGAGACCCAGGTCGTGCTCCCGCGGCTCGACTCCGATCTGGGCGAGCTCCTCGCCCAGGCGGCGGCCGGGAACCTGGAGCAGGTGCCCGTGTTCAGCCGGGACGCCCAGGTCACCGTGGTGCTGGCCAGCGAGGGGTACCCGGCGTCGCCGCGCACCGGCGATGCGATCGTCGGGCTGGACGCGGCCCGGGCCGAGCCGGGCGTGACCGTCTACTGCGCCGGTGTCGCCGCGTCGGGTGACGGCCTGGTCACGGCGGGCGGCCGGGTCCTGAACGTCTGCGGCCGGGGCGAGGACGTGGCTGCGGCCCGGGAGGCGGCCTACCGCGGGGTGGCCCACATCACCTGGCCCGGCATCCACCACCGCCACGACATCGCGGCCGGCTGATGGCGCCGCCCGTCGTCGCCGTGGTCGGGGGTGGCCAGCTCGCCCGGATGCTCGCCGAGGCGGCCTCGCCGCTCGGGATCCACCTGCGCGTCCTGGCCGCTGCCGGCGACGAGGGCGCCCGGGAGGTCGTCCCCGACGTCGTCGTCGGCGATCCCGACGACCCGGCGGCCATCGCCGCGCTGGCGGCCGGGGTCGACGTCGTCACCTTCGACCACGAGAACGTGGACCTGGCGGCACTCGAGTCGCTGGAGGCGGCTGGCGTGCCCGTACGACCCCCCGTCGCCACCCTGCGGTGTTCCGACAAGGCGCACCAGCGGCGCACGTTCGCGGCGGCCGGCCTGCCCGTGCCGCCCTTCGTGGTGCTCGACGGCGGCGCTGACGACGTGGCCGCGGCCCGTGCGTTCGCCGAGGCGCACACCAGCGGTGACGACCGGGTGGTCGTCAAGGCGAGTCGCGGCGGCTACGACGGCCGGGGCGTGTGGATGCTGGGCGGCGCCGAGCTCGAGGAGTTCGTGGCCGGTTGGACGGGGGCGCCACTGGTGCTCGAGCCGGAGCTGCCGCTGATCGCCGAGTACGCCGTGCTCGTCGCCCGCCGGCCCTCCGGTGAACTGGCCACCTGGCCGGTCCTGCGGACGGTCCAGGTCGACGGCATGTGCGACGAGGTGGCGCTGCCCTCCGGGTTGGCCCCGGACGTCGAGCGGGCGGCGATCGACCTGGCCGGACGGGTGGCCGAGGTGTCGGGCGCGGTCGGGGTGCTCGCCGTGGAGCTGTTCCTGGTCGGTGGCGGCGGACCCGCTCCGGAACTGGTGGTCAACGAGATCGCGCCACGGGTGCACAACAGCGGGCACCTGACCTCCGACGCCTGTGCCACCTCGCAGTTCGAACAGCACCTCCGGGCGGTGCTCGACTGGCCGCTCGGCCCGACGGATGCGGTCGTCGGGGCGGCGACCATGGTGAACGTGGTCGGAGGTGACGGCGGCGACCCACGTGAGCGGCAGGCGGTGGCGCTCGAGGCCGTGCCCGAGGCCCACGTCCACCTGTACGGCAAGACACCGCGACCCGGCCGCAAGATCGGCCACGTGACGGTCACCGGCGACGACGTGGCGGTGACGGGTCGGCGGGCGCGCCGCGCTGCCGACCTGCTCGCGGGGAGCGATTGACCCTCCCGCCGTGCGAGGATGGTCGCTGATGAGCGACCTTCACTCCGAACCCGTCGTCGGCGTCGTCATGGGAAGTGCGTCGGACCTGCCGACCATGCAGCCGGCGGCCGACCTGCTCGCCGAGTTCGGCGTGCCCCACGAGGTGCGGGTCGTATCGGCCCACCGGAGCCCTGAGCGCATGTTCGACTACGCCAGGACGGCTCGGGATCGCGGCCTGCGCGTCGTGGTCGCCGGTGCCGGCGGTGCGGCGCACCTGCCCGGGATGATCGCCTCGTTGACCACGCTCCCGGTGATCGGCGTCCCCGTCCCGACCCGCCACCTGGGTGGCACCGACTCGTTGCACTCGATCGTCCAGATGCCCGGGGGTGTTCCGGTCGCCACCATGGCGATCGGTGGTGCCCTCAACGCCGGCCTCCTCGCGGTGCGGATCCTCGCCGTGGCCGACGGTGGTCTGGCCGAGCGACTCGAGGAGTACCGGGTGGGCCTCGAGCGCCACGCGCTCGACCAGGACGACCAGCTCGACCGCTGACCGGTCAGTCGCCGGTTCAGAACCGACGGGTCCAGCCCTCTCGCTGCCCCCGGTCCCAGGGTGAGGTGTCGGGTTCGCGGCCGGTGGCGGCGTCCGGATCGCTCGTCGCCCGGGCCGGCGTCGGGGTCTCCTCCGGGGTCGTTGCGGCGCGGAGCTCGCGCCGGCGGGCGGCGACCACCCGACGGGGCGCGGCCTGCGGGGCGTGACGGCGACGAACCCCGGCGGTGCCCAGGGCGCAGGGCCCGCACCACACCCGTCCATCGCGGTCGTCGACGGCGCAGGACCCGCACACGGTGGCACCGCAGCGGTCGCAGACATCGACGGCCGGATGGCTCGGATGGCTGGTGCAGACGAAGCCCATGGTCGGGACCTCCCGGCCGGTCCATCGGCGCGTCGGGGGCCCCGACTACAGCGCAATGGTCCGCACGACCCACCGTGTCGGCGAGACTGTCGGCGTGACGCCCGACGACCCGTCCCCCGACGTCCCCGTGGTGCCCAACGTGCTCGCCGCCCGGTACGCCAGTGCCGAGGTCGCCCGGTTGTGGTCACCCGAGCACAAGGTGGTGCTCGAGCGCCAACTCTGGATCGCCGTGATGCGGGCCCAGTCCGAGCTCGGCGTGGACGTTCCCGACGACGCGATCGCCGCCTACGAGGCGGTGGTCGACCGGGTCGACCTGGCATCGATCGACGAGCGCGAGCGGGTCACCCGCCACGACGTCAAGG
>SXMI01000046.1 GCA_005777415.1 Actinomycetota bacterium
GACGTCGAAGCCGACACCCTCCTGGGTGACGATCGCCACCCGCCGCACCCGTGGCGGCAGGACCCCGGCGAGCTCGCGGCGCACGCCGTCGCCCACCAGAACGGGGCACTCCCGACCGTCGGGCAGCTCCAGACGCACGAGGTAGCGGTCGTGGCCCTGTGGCTCGATCCCGACCGCCGCGGACTCAGACACGCTCGAGCTCCTCCACCACCGCGTCCGTCACGGCATCGGGTCCCAGACCGTCGGTGGCGACCACGACCTCCGCCACCTCGGTGTAGAGAGCCTCCCGCTCGGCGGCGAGGCGACGCAAGGTGGTTGCGGCGTCGCCCCGCAGCAGCGGACGCTCCTCGGCATCGCGCTCGAGGCGGGCGACGAGCACATCCACCGGCGTCCGGAGCCACACGACACGACAGTGCTCGACCAGCAGACGGCGGTTCGCCCCGTCGAGCACCACCCCCCCGCCGGTGGCGAGGACTGCCGGCGGGCCGTCGAGCTGCTCGCGCAGCATCTGGGACTCGAGGGACCGGAACGCATCCTCACCGCCGCGTTCGAACAGCTCGGCCACGCTCACTCCCGCTCGGGCCACGACGCAGTCGTCCAGGTCGACGACGCGCAGTCCCAGCCGGGCGGCGAGCAGCGGTGCGACCTCGGACTTGCCGGTCCCGGACAGTCCGACGAGGGCGACATGGGTCCGGGTCGCGTCCTCCGGCGGGCTCGGCTCCACCGAGCTCAGACCACCACCACGCCGAGACCGTCGACGAGCTGGGCGACCGCGCCCTTCAACGGGACCTTGGGGCAGTCGTGCGCCTCCAGCAGGACGGTCGCACCGTCACGGAGCTGGATCACGAGGGCGGTCGACTCGCTGTGGATCCGGGTGCTGATCCGGAACCGGGCCTCGTCGGCGTTCTGGGCCTCGACCGAGACCACCTCGGACCACGGGATCTCGAGGGAGGTACCCCTGCCGCTCAGCTCGACGGCGTTGCGGGTGAGGGTCCCGATGCACTTCTTCCGTCGCCGCTTGATGCTCGGGTGGCCACCCAGGTACGTGACGTCCTGGATGATCAGGGCGCTCGACGCATCGAGGGGCGACGCCCCGGTCGCGGCGAACTGTTCCGATGGGTCCTGGAGCCAGGAGGGCAACGACGGGTCGTCCGGCAGCGCGCCGGACCCCTCGGCGACCGGGAAGGCCGTGGGGTCCGGCACCGGGGTCGGCACCGGGGTCGCGCCCACGGGACTGAAGGCGGGGTCGACGACCGGACCCGTCGGTGCCGGTGGGGACACAGCGGGCTGGACGGGAGGATCGACGATGGGCTGGGCCACGACCGGTCCGGACGGAGCGGGTGCGAACGTCGGGGATGCACCGGTGGCGGGTGCTGGAGGTTCGGTGACCGGGGCCGGTGCCGGAGCTGGCGCCGGTGCCGGAGCCGGAGGTGGCGCAGGAGCCGGAGCCGGTGCGGGTGCAGGTGCAGGAGCCGGAGCCGGAGTTGGCGCAGGTGCCGGTGCAGGTGCAGGTGCCGGAGCAACCGGCGCAGGAGCTGGCGCAGGAGTTGCGGCCGGCGCCGGGCCAGGAGCCGGAGCGGACGGAGCGAAGGGGTTCGCGCCGGGGACCGGAGATGGGGTGATCACCGACGATCCGGTGGCAGACCCGGTGGCAGATCCGGTGGCCGGTTCCGGTGCGGACTCGCCCACCGGCGCCGGTGCGACCACCGGTGCCGGGTCGGGAGCACCGGTCGGCGTGCTCGCATCGGCAAGGAGCGCGTCGACGAGGGTGTCGCAGAACCGCTGGGGGAAGGTCGCCCGGAGCACCCGGCCGTCACGGGTCGAGATCTCGACGGTCGGACCGGCCGGGCCGGGAGCGCCCAACTCGTCGACGTTGGTGATGTCGGCGAGCGTGATCCAGATGGGGTCCTGGCCCGACTGCGTCCTCCCGACACCGAAGAGGGAGCCGTCCAGGACGAAGAGGGCCTGCTCGTCGGGCCCGCCGTCCACGCCCACGGTGCCGCTCGCGGATGCGTCGGGTTCACTCATCGAACTGGTCGACCCTGCGGCGTCGGGGCCGGTTCCCCCGCTCACGACGTCCACTCCGGTCCGCCATCGGCACGATTGCCTGTCCCCGGTCCACCCGGAGTCGGTGTCGGTGCACGCATGCCCTCACCGTACCGGGCCACGCCACCTGGACCGGGACACCCGGGACGTCGGCCGGTTTCCGTCCCCGGATCAGCGGAACGCCGGGTCCCCGCCCTCGTAGGTCGGTCCCGGGGCCAGCGGCCCGCTGCCGGCACCGAGCACCTCGGCGATGGCATCGGCGACATCCGCCGACAGCGCGCTGGTCTCGTCCTCGACCGTCCCGGCGGCAGGTGCCGGCGGGGTCTCGACGGTTCCGGACCTGCCGGCGAGGGCCCCGGCGGCCCACGGGTCGGACACCTCGTCGAGACCCACGACCTCGTCGATCGGGAACAGGTCCTCGACCGAGCGGAACGGGTCCGCCGGGGCTGTCGGCTCCCCAGCGATGCCGTCGACGACGACCGGCGACCCACCGGTGACGGAGGTGGGCACCTCGAGGCGGGGCCGGGTGCTCGCCTGAGCGGGCTCCGGTTCGACCGGCTCGTCCCAGGGGCTGCGATCCACGACCTCGACGACGGAGGCGACGACCGGCTCCGGCGCCTCGACCACGAGCAGCCCCTCGCGCACCAGTGCGACGAGCGCTCGGGCCGCGTCGAGCTCGGCGACACCGGAACGGGCCATGACCGAGGCCACGTCGTCGGACCGTCCGAGGCTCGTCACGATGGTCCAACCGAGGGGGTCGAGCACCACTCTGCCGTCCGGTGGGGACGGGACCGGGCGGACCCGGTGGCGGGAGCTCGGCAGCACCTGCTCGACGGCGTCCCATTCGGCCCGGAGGGACAGCGCCTCGGCGAGCACCACCGAGACGGGACGGGGCTGCGACGAGGCCACGGTCGGTCGGCGGTCCTCCTCGAAGCGGAACGACCCGGTGGTGCAGCGCAGCGCCTCGAAGGTCGCACGGACGGCGTCGTCCACGACCGTGCCCGCCGCCTCGGCGCCGGTGCACTCCCCGTCCTCGAGCCACAGCCGGACCGTCCCACGGTCCCCGTCGATCTGGAGCACACCGGGTCGTTCGCCGCCGGCGAGGAACCTCAGGACGTCGGCGAGGGGGAATGAGTCGAGCGTGCCCTCGAGTGCCACGGGTCCTCCCGTCGTCGCGTCGTCGGGGCCGGACGGTCCTCGACGGTCCTCCATCGGCACGGAGGACGAGGATCTTCAGCGATTTCCGGGGGCGACCCTCAGTCGCCGGCGAGGTGCCGGTCCACGGCCGAGCGGATCGCCTCGAGCGGCGCGGCGGCACCGGTCCACAGCTCGAATGCCGCTGCCGCCTGGTGGACGAGCATGGCGACCCCGTTGGCGGCGACGATCCCCCGCGACCGGCAGTCCCGGACCAGTTCGGTCTCGATCGGGTGGTAGACGAGGTCGACCACGACCGTTCCGCCGTCCAGCCCTGCCGGATCGACCGGGGTGCCCGGGTGCGCCTCCATGCCCACGGGCGAGGCGTTGACGACCAGGTCGGCGGCGGCCAGGTCGACCGGGGTCCCCGCCCGGATGACGCCGCCGAGCCGTTCGGCGACCATCGCCGTCCTGGACGGATCCCGACCCAGGAGCGCCACGTCGACGGCGCCGTGCCCGGCGAGCGCCAGGGCGACGGCCCGGGCGGCCCCACCCGTGCCCAGGACGACACCGCACATCCCCGCCGGATCCCGACCGGTGTCCGAGCGCATCCCCTCGACGAAGCCCACACCATCGGTGTTGTGGCCGATGAGCCGGCCTCCGGAGCTCCTCACGCAGTTGACCGCTCCGAGGAGGGCCGCGTCACCCACCACCTCGTCGAGCAGTCCGACGATGGACTCCTTGTGCGGCATGGTCACCGACAGTCCCGCCAGTCCGAGCGCACGAACACCCCGGACGGCGTCGGCCAGGCCGGCGGCGGTCACCTCCAGGGCCACGAAGGTCCAGTCCAGCCCGAGTGCACCGAAGGCGGCGTTGTGGATCACGGGTGAGAGCGAGTGGCGGACCGGGTCACCCAGGACCGCGGCCAACCGGGTGGCCCCCGATGGCGCCCAGTCCACCGACCGCGGGGTCAGAACACGCCCTTCTCGCGGGATTCCTGAGCGGCCCGCTCGAACTCCTCGGCCGACGCCGTGAAGAGGTGGGTCGGTGGGTCGTTCGAGATCAGCACGTAGTAGAGCCAGTCGCCGGCCGGCGCCCGGATCGCCGCCTCCAGCGACGCTCGACCCGGCATGGAGATCGGCGTCGGCGGGAGGCCTCGGTTGCGGCGCAGGTTGTAGGGCGAATCCACCTCGAGGTCGGCGGCGGTGAGCTCACCCGATGTCCGACCCAGCCCGTAGAGGTTGGAGGCGTCGATGCCCAGGATCTCGTCGGCGTCGAGCCGGTTGTAGATGACCCGGGCGATCTTGCCGCGTTCCTCCGGTGGCTGGCCCGTCTCCCGTTCGATCAGCGAGGCCACGGTGATCAGGTCGTAGGCGCTCCGGCCCTGGAGGGCCTCGGCCCGGTCGTAGTCCAGCGAGTCGAGGATCTCGTCGTTCCGGTCGACCATCGTCTGGAGGATGTCGGCGGCCGAGGCGTCGACGGCGAACTCGTAGGTGTCCGGGAAGAGGAAGCCCTCCCAGTTGGTCACCTCGGCCGGCTTGTACCGCGAGGTGACCGAGCCGGAGCCGAGGGCGCTGAGGAGGTCGGCCGACGTGATCCCCGGAACCGACTCCTCGATGATCTCGAAGACCCCCGAGAGGTTGGTGCCCTCGGGGATGCGCACGACCCGGGCATCGGGCGGGACCGGGCCGGCGTCGAGGACCGCGATGGCCTCGGCGAAGCCGGAGTTCGCACGGAACTCGGTGTAGCGGCCAGCCTCCCAGGGCCCCCCGCCGGTGAACTGGACGTAGACGCGGAAGATCGTCGGGCCGGAGATGACCCCGTTGGCGGCGAGCACGTCGCCGATCCCGTCGCGGGAGGTCCCCGGCTCGATGACCACGTCGCCGACGAGTTCGCCCTGCTCACCCGGCGGGTCGATCTGACGTGTGACCCACAGCACCGAGCCGAGCAGCCCCAGGCCCACCACGGCGAGGACCACAGCGACCACGGCGAGCAGGCGGCGCCCGCCCCGTGCGGGCGGCGACATCGGGACGTACTCCTCGCCGAGCTGCGCCGGGCCCGAACCTGCCGAACCCCGCTGACGGGGTCCGTCGCCCGAGGTGCCCGCCCGGTTCCGGCGCACTCGTTCAACCTCGGGGGCACCCCCCTGCTGCTGGTCGCTCACGGGGTGGAATCCTGTCGTGCCCGCTGCAAGTCGAGCCAACTCTGCAGGATCACCGACGCCGCCACGGCGTCGACGACCCGCCGACGGGCCCGCTCATCAAGTCCGGCCCCACGCAGGGAGGCGTGGGCCTCGGCGGTGGAGAACCGCTCGTCGTGGGTGACCACCGGGACGTCCCAGGTGGAACGGAGCTCGTCGACCTCGGCCAGCACCCGCTTGGCCGCAGGCCCGACGGACCCGTCGAGACTGAGCGGGAGGCCGACGACCACGACCGCGGCGTCGACGTCGCGGACGACCCGCAGGAGCCGACGGTGATCGGCCGGCCGATCACCGGAGCGCTCCACCACCTCGGCGGGCACGCTCGTGGTGCCGCCGCCGTCACCGACGGCCACACCGATCCTCCGCTCGCCCAGGTCGAGGCCCACCGACGGGCCGACGAGCGAGGGTGGCACCTCGCTCGGAGCGCACGGGCCTGCGCCCGTCCCGGCGCTCACGAACCCACCCGGCTCCGGACCAGGTCGAGGGCCTCGTCCAGTCGCTCCGGATCGCGCCCACCGGCGACCGCCAGGTCGGCACCCTTGCCGCCACCACCACCGACGAGCCGGGCCGCATCGGCGATGAGCGCTCCTGCGTCGTGCCCGGCGGACGTGTCGACGGCGCTCACGATCGCCACGCCCTTGCCACCCGGCGTCGCACCCAGGACCACGACCTCGATGCCGGGCCGGTCCCGCAGGTTCACGGCCAGGTCCCGCACCTGGTCCCGGTCGTCGGCGTCCACCCGGGCGACGATGACCCCGTTCCTGGCGGTACCGACCAGCTCGTCCGCGAGCCCACCGGTGAGTTCACGACGCAGGGTCGCCACCTCGTCCCGGAGGCCCGCCAGCTCCGCCAGTCGCTTCTCGAGGCCGCCGAGCAGGTCGTCGACCGGCACCCCGACCGTGTCGGCCAACCGACGCAGGAGCGCCTCCTCCTCACGGAGGCGCTCGATCGGCCCCGTGCCCGAGACCGCCTCGATCCGTCGGATGTTCGAGCCGATCGATCCCTCGGCGACGATCTTGACCGGCCCGATCTCACCGAGGGCCGACACGTGCGTCCCGCCGCAGAGCTCGGTGCTCTCGGGCCCGGCGCGCAGCACCCGGACCACCTCGCCGTACTTGTCCCCGAAGAACGCCAGGGCGCCCATCCCGAGGGCCTCGTCCATGGTCGTCTCGAGGTGCTCCACCGGCGCATCCGACAGGATCTGCTCGTTGGCGAGGTCCTCGACGGCGGCCAGCTGCTCCGGAGTCAGGCGGTCGTGGTGCGAGAAGTCGAAGCGCAGCCGGTCGGCCTGGACCAACGACCCCTGCTGGGCCACGTGGTCACCCAGCACCCGACGCAGCGCCCAGTGGAGGAGGTGCGTCGCGGTGTGGTGGCGTCGGATGCCGGCCCGCCGGTGCTCGTCCACGCTCACCTCGACCCGGTCGCCCACGCGGAGTTCGCCCTCCTCGAGTTCGACGACGTGCCGGTGCAGACCTCCGAGCGACGGCGTGGTGTCGACGACCCGGGCGACGCCGCTCGGCCCCCGGATCGTGCCCGTGTCGCCGACCTGGCCTCCCGACTCCGCGTAGCACGGGGTCCGGTCCAGGTAGATGCCGTCGCCGATGACGGCGAGCACGGTCGCCTCGCAGGACAGCTGCTCGCGGCCGACGAACTCCGTCGGACCGGAGGCCGCCAGGAGCGCCCGTTCCGCATCGGCCTCGTCGCCGTGCGCCACCGAGGCCTTGCGGCTGCCGGCCCGTGAGCGCTCGCGCTGTGCCGCCATCTCCGCGTCGAACCCGTCGACGTCGACCGTCACCTCGCGGAGCTCGGCCATCTCCATGGTGACCTCGAGCGGGAACCCGTAGGTGTCGTGCAGCTCGAAGGCGACCGAGCCCGGGAGGGTCTCGTCGGCCGAGAGCGACTCCAGCGCACCGTCGAGCAGCGTCGAGCCCCGGGCGAGCGTCCGACGGAACTGCGACTCCTCCCGGTCGATGGTCGACACGATGCGCTCGGCGTCCCGGAGGAGCTCCGGGTAGGCCGCACCCATCACCTGGGCGTTGCGTTCGACCAGCGGTGCCATCACCTGGCGCTCCACCCCGAGCATGTAGGCGAACCGGACGGCACGACGGATGATCCGCCGCAGGACGTACCCCCGGTCCTCGTTGGACGGGACGACCCCGTCGGCGACCAGGAAGGCGGCGGTCCGGGTGTGGTCGGCGAGCAGTCGGAGCGCGATGTCCCCCAGGTCGCTCCTCCCGAGCCGCTCCCCCGTCACCGACTGCGCCTCCTCGACCAGGTGGCTGAGCACGTCCGCGGAGTAGAGCCACCGGCTCCCACCCATCACGGCCAGGATCCGCTCGAGGCCCGCCCCCGTGTCCACGTTGCGGGTCGGGAGGTCGCTCAGCTCACCACCCTCGCTGCGGAAGTACTGCGTGAAGACCAGGTTCCAGATCTCGACGAACCGGTGCTCGGCGTCGGGATTGGCCGGACCGCCGTCGGGGCCGGCGTCGGACCCGTAGTCCCAGAACAGCTCCGAGGACGGCCCGCACGGACCCGTCTCACCCATCTCCCAGAAGTTGTCCGCACCCAGCCGCTGGATGCGGGCCCGCGGCACCCCGACGCCGTCGGCCCAGATGGCCTCCGCCTCGTCGTCGGAGGTGTGCACGGTGATCCAGATCCGCTCGCCGTCGAGGCCGAGCACCTCGGTGACGAACTCCCAGGCCCAGCGGATCGC
>SXMI01000328.1 GCA_005777415.1 Actinomycetota bacterium
CTACGCGATCCTTCGCCCCAGCGGGTTGGTCTACGACGGGGATGAGGACGATGAGAACACGGCCATCGGGACGAAGTTCCACATCGTCGGCGCCGTTCGTGTGGTCGAGACCAGCGACATGACAAGGTGGCGGTGCTCCAGGAGGCCGACGCCATCGTGCGGGAGGAGCTGCGGGAGGCCGGTCTGGAGCGCCAGATCTGGCAGTCGTTCGCCGTCCTGCCCGACATCCGCACCGTCGGCGTCATGGGGGACGAGCGGACCTACGGCTACCCGGTGATCATCCGGGCGGTGACCTCGGACGACGCCATGACCGCCGACTGGGCCCGGATCCCCTACGACGTGCTCGAGTCGATGGCGTCCCGGATCATCAACGAGGTGCCCGGGGTGAACCGCGTGGCCTACGACATCACGTCCAAGCCGCCGGGAACCATCGAGTGGGAGTGACCCCCCGGGGGATCCGCGCGTTCGGGTGACGACGGCGGTACCCTTCAGGCGCTGAGTGTCAAAGTGGCCACTGAGCGTGAGAGTCGCCCCCGAGACGTGACATTCGTCCGACGTTTCGACACGTGATTGTCACGGGCCACCCGGATGTCGTAAGGTGACCGTCACATGAGTACTGCAACTGCACTCCGCTCCCGTACGTTCCGCACCGTCGCCGTGGCCGTGATCGCCGGCGGACTCCTCCTCTCGTCGTTCGGCGGCAACTCCGCCTCGGCGCAGAGCATCGAGGAGCTCCGGGCCCGGGCGCAGGCCATCGCCTCCGAGCTGGAGGTCATGCGCGAGCAGGAGGCCATCCTCGGCACGAAGATGCTGCAGGTGCAGGAGAACATCTCTGCCACCCGCCAGCAGATCGAGGAGACCAAGGCCGCCATCGAGGACGCCAAGGGCCGCCTCGGCACCGCCAAGGCCCAGGCCAGCCAGTACCTGGTGTCGGCCTACATGGGAGCGGGCATCGGCGACGATCTCTCCGTCGGGGCGAACGACCCGAACGAGGCCGTCAACGAGAAGGTCCTGCTCGACACTCTCCAGGGAGATCGGGAGCAGGTCGCCGAGGACCTCCGGGCCGCCCAGCTCGATCTGGAGCAGAAGACCGCCGACCTCGAGACGATCAACGCCCAGCTCGCCGCCCAGGAGGCCGAGCTCGCCAACGTCAAGGTCGAGCTCGACCGTGCGATCTCCGGCCAGGAGGAGCTCCTCGCCGACACCACCGCCGAGCTCCGTGCGGCCATCGCGGCCGAGGAGGAGCGTCGTCGTCGGGCCGCCGAGGCGCAGGCCCGGGCCATGGCCATGGCCGCCGCCCAGCAGCAGGCCGCCGCCCAGCAGCAGGCCGCAGTCCAGCAGGGCGGTGGTCAGCAGCAGGCCGTCCGTCAGGGTGGGGCCACCCGCAGCAGCGGTGGTGGTGGCGGGTCGTCGGCCCCGGCCTACGTCGCCTCGGCCGCCCCCTACACCGGTTCGAACGCCGCCATCGCCGCCGCCATGTCCAAGCTCGGCACCCCCTACCTCTGGGGTGGTACGGGCAACGGCGGGTACGACTGCTCCGGTCTGATCATGACGTCGTTCAGCGCAGCGGGTAAGCAACTGCCCCGAGTGGCCTCGGCCCAGTACGCCGCCACCCAGCGGATCAGCGCCGGCCAGGCGCAGGCGGGTGACCTCGTCTTCTGGGGCGGTGCGAACGCCCACCACGCAGGCATCTACATCGGCAACGGTCAGGTGCTCCACGCCCCCCGGACCGGTGACGTCGTCAAGGTCTCACCGCTCTACGGCAACCCCTCGTTCGGTCGGGTCGGCTGACCCCAGCGCTCCGGCGCCACCGCTCGTTGCTCGGCCCCGGCTCCGGCCGGGGCCGCTGCGCGTCCGGGGACGGATCCGCCCCGGGGGTGGTCGGACCGTCCGGGTCGGTTCCGGGCGTGGGGTGTCGACTGGTGGGGATGGCGGTCGGACCGGGGTCCGGTCGGCTCAGGTGCCGGCGAGCCGGTCGATGACCGGGATCATGTCGTCGAGCGCGCTGGCCGACAGGCCGATCGCCGAGATCCCGAGCAGCTCCCGTCGCTCCACCAGGTCGTCCACGATCTGCTCGACGGTCCCGCACAGGGCGTGCGGACTCCGCTTGGCCTGCTCGGTCGTCAGACCGAAGCCGCCGGCCATCAGGTCGTAGAGGTCGTCCCGCTCGTCGGTGACGATCGCCAGGTGGATCCGCACGCCGATCTCGAGATCGTCGTACCGCTCACCGGCGGTGGATCGCACCCAGTCGAGCTTCTGTCGGGTCGACTCCTCGGTGGCCGTCGCACCGGCCCGCTCGTCGATCACCCCCGCCGGCAGGCTGGGGTTGAGGTGGACCACGTCGGCGTGTCGGCCGGCCAGTTCGAGGACCTTGCGGCCGCCGCCCCCGATGACCACCGGCGGGTGCGGGTCCTGGGCCGGCTTGGGGCGGCCGTCCATCTTGGTGACGGTGTAGTGGTCGCCGGCGAAGTCGAACGGCCCGTCGGACCACAGCCCCTTGATGATCGTGAGCGCCTCGTCCAGCCGGGCGATCCGCTCCGACGGTCGGTCCAGGGGGACCCCCGACGCCTCGTAGTCCGCCACCATCCATCCGGCGCCGAGTCCGAACTCGAGCCGGCCACCGCTCAGGCGGTCGATCGTGGCGGCCTCCTTGGCCAGGACGGCGGGGTGTCGGTAGTCGTTGCTGAACACCAGCGACCCCACTCGCAGCGTGGAGGTGGCGTCGGCGGCGGCCATGAGGGCGGCGAGCGGGGCGACCTCCTCGTCGCACAGGTGGTCGGCCACCGTGAGGACGTCGACGCCCACGTCCTCGGCCCTCCGGGCGAGCGGTCGGAGGTCTTCCGGGCTGCCCAGGTGCGAGGCCTGGATCGAGAAGCGGAACGGGCGGGTGGTCACTGCCAGAGGCTAGATCACGCCGCCGCCGCCCGGGAGCGTCACCCGATCGCGTGTATTTCGTCACATGACCGTAACAAACGCCGCAGAAGTGCAATACTCGTCGCATGGCTGAAACACACACCCCCCGACGCTTCGCGCTCCGGACGCTCTGTCTGGCAGCGCTGCCGGTCGTCGCCGTGAGCATTCCGGTCCAGCAGCGCCTCGCTGCCCGGGACGGCGCCGCGCAGGTCACCGCTGCACCCCCTGCCGCCGCCGCACCGGTGCTGCAGCCCGTGGCCGCCCGCACCCCGGCGCCGCCCAGCACGACGACCACCACGACGCTCCCGCCGCCTCCGCCCGAGCCCGCCGGCAACGTCGCCGTGCGCTGGGCCATGCTCACCATGGGCACGCCCTACCGATACGGCGGCACCACGCCCGCCGGTTTCGACTGCTCCGGGCTGACGCTGTGGGCCTGGAACCTGGCGGGCGTCCAGCTGCCCCGCACGGCCGCCGAGCAGCGCTCCGCCACCCGGTCCATCTCCCGGGGCGAGCTGCAGATCGGTGACCTGGTCTTCTACTACGGCACCGGGCACGTCGGGATGTACATCGGCAACGACCAGATCGTGCACTCCCCGCGCACCGGCAAGTCGGTCGAGGTCGTGCCCGTGGTCCGCGGCGGCATGGCGCCGTCCTCGTTCGGGCGCGTCGCCACCAAGTGAGCTGAGCCGCTGCGGTGGTCGCTCAACGGCCACCTCGCCCTCCCCCCGGATCGGGCCGGTCGCAACGCTGCGACCGGCCCGATTGCGTCACGGCGGGACCAGCGGCCGGCGCTCGAGCGGTCCGGACGCAGGGAGCGACCGGTTCGGAGCGGCCCGGATCGACCGGCCGGGCCTACGCTGCACCGCCATGGCAGCGCAGCAGCACGACCGTCTCACCGACTTCGACCGGGGGTCGTTCACCTTCGGGGGCAAGGACCGGACCGTGTTCCGGATCGGTGACGGCCCGGGCGTCGTCGTCATGGCCGAGATGCCCGGGATCACCCCCCGCGTCGCCGACTTCGCCCGGCACGTCGCCGAACGGGGGATGACGGCGGTCGTCCCGCACCTCTTCGGGACCCCGGGCGCACCACCGAGCACCGGCACCTACGTCCGGTCCATCGCCCCCATGTGCGTGTCACGCGAGTTCGCCATGTTCGCCAGGCGGACCACGCCCCCGGCGGTCGACTGGCTGCGGGCGCTGTGTCGGGAGACGCACGAGCGGTGTGGCGGTCCGGGAGTCGGCGCGGTGGGGATGTGCTTCACCGGCGGGTTCGCACTCGCCATGTCGACCGAGCCGGCGCTGCTGGCGCCGGTGCTGAGCCAGCCGTCACTACCTGTCGGCCGGTCGGACGCGGCGAAGGCCGACCTGGGGTTGTCGGACGCCGACCTGCTGGCTGTCCGTGAGCGGGTCGCGGAGGAGGACCTGTGCGTGCTGGGCCTCCGGTTCACCGGCGACCCGCTGTCGCCGCCCGAGCGGTTCGCCTCGCTGCGCCGTGAGCTCGGCGACAACTTCATCGGGGTGGAGCTCGACTCGGCTCCGGGCAACCCGCACGGACACCGGAAGGCGGCGCACTCGGTCCTCACCGAGGACCTCGACGACCGACCGGGCACGCCGACCCACGATGCGCTCGAGCAGGTGCTCACGTTCCTCACCGACCGCCTGCTCCCCGCCGCCTGACCCCACCCCCCGTTCGCCCTGCTTTGTGGTGCGA
>SXMI01000329.1 GCA_005777415.1 Actinomycetota bacterium
CGTCTGAATGATCTTGGCTTAGAGGTTGAAGAAGTTACCCCTGCAGCGGCAGTGTTTTCGGGTGTTGTCGTCGGTAAAGTGCTCCCCATCGATTCCGCTCGGACGCAACCGCAGCGGCGGCCGGGCTCAGCCGAGAAGCCAGCCGATGCCCTGCACGAGCCGCCATCCGAGGTAGACGACGAGTGCGGCGACGAGCAACCAGAAGTGCCACGGCACGCGCATCCGCTCCGGCTCGGCGCGGTCGTCACCGGCCGCCTGCGGCAGCCCGGTCGGCGGCTCGGCCACGGGATGCCCGTCGGGGCACCGCCCGTCGGACTCGAGCGTCGACGGCGTGTAGAAGCGGTTGCAGGGTTCGCACCAGGGCACGGGAGGGCCTCAGACCGGCGGGACGCCGTGACGGCGATCCGAGAAGTGGCGATCCCTTCCTCTGGACCGCTCCAGACGCAGGTGGACCTCGCGACGCAGGTCGGCGAAGTCCACCACGGCATCGACGACCAACTCGGACGCCAAGCGGAGGAGGTCGACGTCCTCCTCGTAGAGCCGTCGCTGCTCGCGCACGAAGGCCTCCCGCTCATCGGGGTCCTCGATGGCGGCGATCCGGTTCGCGAACACGGCGTTCACCGCCGCCTCGGGACCCATCACGGCGATCTCCGCCGAGGGCAGCGCGATCGTCGCCACCGGGTCGAACGCCGGCCCGGACATGGCGTACAGGCCGGCCCCGTAGGCCTTGCGGACGATGACCGACACCTTCGGGACCGTCGCCTCGCACACGGCCGTGATCATCTTGGCGCCGTGGCGGATGATGCCCTCACGTTCGACCTGACTGCCGATCATGAACCCCGGAACGTCGGCGAGGAAGATCAGGGGCACCCCGAAGGCATCACAGAGCCAGATGAACCTCGCCGCCTTGTCGGCCGAGTCGGCGAAGAGGACGCCGCCCTTGTGGATCGGGTTGTTGGCGACGATCCCCACCGGGCAGCCCTCGAGCAGACCCAGGCCGACCACCAGCTCCGGGGCGAACAGCGGCTTGATCTCGAAGAAGGACTCCTCGTCGAGCAGTCCGTCGACGACATCGTGGATGTCGTACCCCTGCGTCTCCTCCACCGGCACCACCGTGTCGTCGAGCGGCCGCAACGGTGGACGCGGCTCGTACCGTGGTGGCTCCTCGGTCCAGCGGGTCGGCAGGTAGGTGAGGTACGCCCGCGCCTGCTCGATCGCATCCTCGTCGTCGACCGCCAGGTTGTCGCCGCAGCCCGAGGTGGTGGCGTGCATCCGCGCGCCGCCCATCTCCTCGAGCGTGACCTGCTCCCCCACCACCATCTCGGCCATGCGGGGCGAACCCAGGTACATCGAGGCATTGCCCTCGACCATCACGACCAGGTCACAGAAGCTCGGAATGTAGGCGCCGCCGGCGGCCGAGGGCCCGAACAGGCAGCACACCTGCGGGACCTTCCCGGACAGCCGGACCTGGTTGTAGAAGATCCGGCCCGCACCCCGACGACCCGGGAACAGCTCGACCTGGTCGGTGATCCGGGCTCCGGCCGAGTCGACCAACCACACCACCGGGAGGGCGTCCCGCAGCGCCGTCTCGGTCAGCCGGACGATCTTCTCGACGGTCCGGGCGCCCCAGGAACCGGCCTTCACGGTGGGGTCGTTCGCCACGACGCAGACCGGGCGCCCGTCCACCTCCGCCACACCGGTGACGACGCCGTCGGCCGGGAGGTCACTCGCCATGTCGTCCCGGTACGGGGCGTTGGCGAGGAGTTGGTCCTCGACGAACGAGCCCGGGTCGCAGAGCAGGGCGATCCGCTCCCGGACCGGGAGCTTGTGCTGGGCGGCGAGCTTGGCCCCTCCCCGCGCCTGGTTCCCCTCGACGGCCCGGCGCCGGGCGTCGCGCAGCGGTTCGACCCGGTCAGCCGTCACGAGGTCGGATCAGCAGTCCCGGTCAGCCGACCGAGACCAGGTCCACCGTGAACACCAGGGTGGCGCCCGGCTGGATGCCCGATCCGGGTGGCGGCGACTGGCCGTAGGCCTGCTCGGCAGGGATCACCAGCGTCCGGCGACCACCCTCCTTCATGCCGACCAGACCCTCGCTCCAGCCCTGGATGACCCGGTCGAGCGGGAACGTCGCGGGCTCGCCCCGGCTCCAGGACGAGTCGAACTCGACCCCGTCCGAGGCCTGCACGCCGACGTAGTGGGCCGTGATGGTGTCGCCGGCCTGGACCTCGGCACCGGTGCCCTCGACGTCGTCGGTCACGACCAGCTCCGTGACCTCGTCCTGGGCTGCGATCTCCGGCTTGCCGCGTTCCTCGATCTGTGCGAGCACCTCGCTCCCTCCCGATCCGCCCTCGGCGGATCCTCCTGCGGACGCCGTGGTCGACGTCACCTGCGCCGCATCCTCGCCGCCGCAGGCGACGATGGCGAATCCGGCGGACGCCACCACGGCGGCGGAGACGACTCCCCGCCCGACCGCCCGGCGCCACCGGCCTCCGAACGTGGACGAGGACTGCTGAGGCTCCGCCGTCCCGCTCGACACCATCGCATCCGTCGTTCCGGACATCTGCAGCTCCCCACGTGCTCCGGCCCCGGGGGCGGTGCCACCCGAGCCGTCGGGAACATCCCGACGAGTCGAGACTAGGCCCGCTCAGCTCCCCCGGCGTCGCACCCGGATCTTCACCGGCACGGCGCCCAGATCGAACTCCTCACGGAACATCCGCTCGATGTAGCGGAGGTAGGACGGGGGGACCTCCTTGCTGGCGAACAACGTGAAGGTCGGCGGGTCGGTGGCCCCCTGGGTCCCGTACAGGATCCGCGCGCCATGCGGTGCGGGCTGGGCCTGCTGGGCCCGGCGCAGCACGTCCACGACCCGGCGGGTCGGGACCCGGGTGTGGTACTGCTCCAGCGTGGCGCCGAGCGCCGGGAGCAGGCGGTGCACGCCCCGACCGGAGAGCGCCGAGAGGCGCAGGACCGGGGCGTCACCGAGGAAGTGCAGTCGCTGACCGAGCTGGTACAACACGTCGTCGCGTCGCTCGGCGTCGAGCAGCTCCCACTTGTTGAGGACGACCACCACGGGACAGCCCGCACCGTCGATGCGCTCGGCGAGTCGCTGGTCCTGGTGGGTGATCCCCTCCGTGGCGTCGATGACCAGGAGGGCGACGTCGGCCGCGTCCACCGACCGCAGGGCCCGCACCATGGAGAAGTACTCCGTGTCCTCGTCGATCCGGGAGCGGCGACGCATCCCGGCGGTGTCCACGAAGCGGATCGGCCCCGAGGGCGTGTCGACCACCGTGTCGACCGAGTCCCGTGTGGTCCCGGGCATGTCGTGGACCACGGCCCGGTCCTCGCCGATGAGGCGGTTGAAGAGGGTCGACTTGCCCACGTTCGGGCGACCGACCAGCGCCACGGCGACCAGTCCGTCGGAATCGTCGCCATCGCCGATGGCGGACTCCTCGGCCTCGTCGTCCTCGGACCCGGTGCCGGGGAGATGCTCGAGGAGCACGTCGAGCAGGTCGCCGGTGCCGCGACCGTGCTGGGCCGAGATCGGGTGGGGATCTCCCAGGCCGAGGCCCAGCAGCTCCCAGATGCCGGCCTCGTGCGCCGCGTCGTCGACCTTGTTGGCCACCAGCACGACCGGCACGTCGACCGACCGGAGGAGCTGGGCGACGGCGGCGTCGTCGTCGGTCACCCCGACGCTGGAGTCGACCACGAACAGCACCACGTCGGCTTCGCGCACGGCCTTCGCCGACTGCTCCGACACCTTGCGGTCGAGCTCGGAGCCACCGGTCATCCATCCACCGGTGTCGACCAGCCGGAAGGAGCGCCCGAGCCAGTCGGCCTCGACCTCGACCCGGTCGCGGGTCACACCGGGGCGCTCCTCGACGATCGCCACCCGCTGGCCGACGATGCGGTTCAACAGCGTCGACTTGCCCACGTTCGGTCGACCGGCGATGACCACCAGCGGCAACTCGGAGCTCACGGGCCCACCTGCTCGGCCCTGCGGTCGCCCCCGTCCGGACCCGACTCGAGCGCCGCCCGCAGGGACCGGCCGTCGGTCGGGATCACCTCGACCGGACGCGGCAGGTCCTCCGGCCGAACGCCGTCGAGGAAGGCGCCCCGGCTCAGGCACACATCGGGGAGCAGGTAGCGGTGCCCCTCGGGCTCCCTGGACAGCACCTCGGCCAGGTCCTGTCCGACCATCAGGCCGCTCACGCCGATGTTGCCGCCGAAGAACCGGTTGACGACCGGGATCACCCGGATGTCGCTGCGCCCGAGCGTGGCGACCAAGGGCTCGATCACCCGTGCGCCCATCTCCCCCGTCAGGATCCCCACCGGAACGGCGGGGCTGCCGGGGACGCCGAGGGACGCCGGGACGGCAGCGGAACCTGCTCCCTGCGATCCGGCTGCGGCCGGCTCGCCCCGGGGAGCCCGGTAGCCCGTCGCCGGGGCGCCGTCGACCGAGGCGAAGAAGCCGGGTTGCACGCCGATCACCTCGGAGCGGGCACCGGTGAACTCCAACTCGAAGGCCCGGGCCATGCCGATCCCGTCCTCGTGCATGGAGAACTCGCCGTACTCATCGGCGGCGGGGAACGGCAGGCCGGCGAGCAGGTAGTACTCGTCGGCGGCGAACACCACCGGCCGGCCCAGCACCGAGCGGAAGACGTCGCGTGCCGCCTCGACCGTCCGGACCACGGCCAGGGCCTCGTCGCGGGTGTGGGGCCGCATCCTGGGCTCGGGGTTGTGGTCCGACACTCCCAGCGGGACGACGGCGAGATCCGCGATCTCGGGGTACTCGTCGAGGACCCCGCACAGGGTGTCGGCGAGCACCGGACCGTCGTTCAGCCCAGGACAGACGACCACCTGCCCGTGCACCTCCACCCCGTGGTCCAGCAGCGCCCGGAGCCATCGGAGCGAGGTGGCGCCCCGGCGGTTCCGGAGCAGGTCCGAACGGACCGCGGGGTCCGTCGCATGGATCGACACGTAGAGCGGGCTCAGGCCCTCGACCACGACCCGCTCCAGGTCGGCCTCGGTGAAGCGGGTCAGCGTCGTGAAGTTCCCGTAGAGGAACGACAGCCGGTAGTCGTCGTCCTTGACGTAGAGGCTCCGGCGCATGCCGGGCGGCAGCTGGTAGATGAAGCAGAACTCGCAGTGGTTGTCGCAGGTCCGTATGCCGTCGAAGAGCGGTGAGTCGACCTCGATCCCGAGCGGGACGCCCGCTGCCTTGCGGACCTCGACGACGAGGTCGACCTCACCCCGTCGGATCTCGAGGTCCACATCCGGCTCGTCACCCAGGACCCGGTACTCGATGACGTCACGAACCGGTCGTCCGGAGATCGTCCGCAGCTCGTCGCCGACGCGCACCCCGGCCTCGGCGGCCGGTGATCCGGCCGCCACGGCGGTGATCACGGCGTTCGACACCTGCGGATCGTAGCGCCGACCGGGTTGCGGGACGGCACCCGTGCCACACTGGTGACCGGCCGGGCCCGTCGGGGTCCGGAACCGGACGACGTTGGGGGAACGACGTGGAAGAGACGGCTGGACATCAGCGGATCTCGGGGCTGCGGCGGGCCGCCCTGCTCGTCATGGGGGCGGGCCTGCTGGCCGCGGCGTGCACGATGCCGCCACCGGCCACCGGTCTCAACCCGGACACCGCACCCCGGGCCGGAGAGGCCGCGTACGCCGAACGCGGTCCCCACCCGGTCGGGGTGACGACGCTGTCGCTCGGTGACCGCTCCGTCGAGGTCTGGTACCCGGCCGACCCGGAGGGCATCGGCGACACGCCCCGGGAGTCCTACTTCATCCGGGACTTCGTGCCGCCGTCCTTCGATGCGCTGATCCCGCCGGAGGTCGACCCGCCGTACCTGACCGACTCCTACCGTGACGTGCCGGCCGCAGCGGGAAGCTTCCCGCTGTCGATCTTCTCCCACGGAGCGGCCAGCTTCCGCCTGCAGTCCACCGAGCTGACGACCCACCTGGCGTCCTGGGGGTTCGTGGTGATCTCGCCGGACTACCTGGAGCGCGGTCTCGCGAACGTGCTCGGGTCACCCCCGGCGGCCCCGAAGACCGACACGCTCGTCGCTGAGCTGGCGATCGACGCCGTCATCGCCGCCGGGGACGACCCGACGTCGCTGCTCTCGGGGGCGGTGCAGTTCTCCGAGGTCTTTGCGTTCGGTCACTCGGCCGGAGGAGGGACCTCGCTGCGCCTGCTGGCCCGGCCCGACGTCGACACGGCGATCCCGATGGCCGCCGGCATCAACCCCTTGTCGGTGATCAGCGGCACCGCTCCTCCGCTGGCGCCGGGCGAGTCCATCACCTGGATCGCCGGCCAGGGCGACGGGATCGCCTCCATCGACGGGGTCCGCGGCGGCTACGACCTCACCCGAGGCGAGAAGAAGATCATCGAGATCCGGGGTGCCGGCCACAACAACGCGTTCACCGACATCTGTGAGATCGGCGAGGGTGGGGTGGTCCAGCTCGCGGTCGCCACCGGCCTGCCCATCCCGACCCAGTTGCTGGCACTCGGTGACGACGGCTGCCGGGTCCCGCCCTTCCGGGAGTCGGCCGAGGTCTGGCCCGAGGTGCGCCACTTCGTCACCGCCGAGATGCGCTACCGCTCCGGCCTGGACGGCGAGCCGGTCGGACTCGGCCGGCAGGTCGTGGCCGCCTTCGACGACGTCGCCCGGTACGACCACGCCCCCTGATCCCCACGATCGCCCGACCGGTCCGTAGTCTGACGGCGTGACGAACACGGACGGGACGTCGGCGACCGCAGCCACCGCCGACGGCCGGGTCGAGCTGGTGCTGCTGGCCGAGCCCCGGGGTTTCTGCGCCGGAGTGGAGATGGCCATCAAGGCGCTCACCTGGATGGTCCGGTCCTTCGAGGCCCCGGTGTACTGCTACCACGAGATCGTCCACCACCAGGTCGTCGTGCGGCGTTTCGAGGACCAGGGTGTGGTGTTCGTCGACGATGTCGACGAGGTTCCCGAGGGCTCACCGATCATGCTCTCGGCCCACGGTTCGGCCCCGGAGGTCGTGGCTGCGGCGCGGGCCCGGGGGTCCTTCGTCGTCGATGCGGTCTGCCCGCTGGTGACCAAGGTCCACCACGAGGTGCGCACCCGGGCCGACAAGGGCTACTCCATCGTCTACATCGGCCACGAGGGCCACGAGGAGGCCGTGGGGACGATGGCGGTCGCTCCGGACGCCGTCCACCGGGTCGAGTCGGTCGAGGCCGTCCGGGCCCTGCCCGATCTCGACGGTCCCGTGGCGCTCCTGGCGCAGACGACGCTGTCGCACCGGGAGTGGGCCGAGGTCGCCGAGTCCGCCCACGAACGGTTCCCCGACATCTGGACACCCGGACGCTCCGACCTCTGCTTCGCCACCACCAACCGGCAGGCGGCACTGGTGGAGCTCGCACCGCGCTGCGACGCCGTGGTCGTGGTCGGGTCGTCCAACTCGTCGAACACCCTGGCGCTCGAGCGCCTGGCCCGGGAGTCGGGTTGTCCGACGGTCGTCAGGATCAACCGCGCCGAGGAGCTCCCTCGACGTGCCGACGGGTCGGTCGACCTCGCCGGGACCGTCGGGGTGACCGCCGGCGCATCGGCGCCCGAGGAGCTCGTCGATGCGGTCCTGGCCGCCCTCGACCCCGCCTCCGGGGTCGAGCTGCTCCGGGTGACCGACGAGGACGAGTACTTCCCCCCGCCGCGGAACCTGCGCGAGCTGGTCACCGCTGTCGCCCGCTTCGCCGGACTCGGTCTGGGTGCCGCGACGGGCAGCTCCCCGCTGTCGAGCGACCGCGACGTCCCGGCGAGCGAGGCCCTCGAAGCCCTGGTCTGAGTCCCGTCGACCTCAGTCGAGGCCGCGTGCGCCGGCGAGACAGAGCTCCTGCAGGGCGGCCCGAAGATGCTCGGTACCCTCGGTGACGGCGCGTCGCCGCACCCGGCCCGTGATCTCCACGTCCGGGTAGATGGGTTCACCGATGACGACCCGGATGCGGGCGGGCCGGATCCGGGGCCGGTCGATCGGCATGGCCCGCTCGGTACCGACCAGACCGACCGGAACCACGGGGACCCGGGTACGACACGACACCCACACCGGCCCGTCGAAGAGGTCCTCGACCAGCGGGCCCTCCTTGCGGCGACCCTCCGGGAAGATGACGATCGGGTCACCTCCCAGCACCGCCTGCTCAGCCGTGCGAAGCGCCGCGCGATCGGCATGGTCCCGGTCCACCGGGAACGAACCCACATAGGTCGCCAGGCGACCGGCCAGCGAGGACCGCCACACCGTGCCCTTGACCATGAACCGGCACAGTCGTCGCAGTGCCACACCGACCACGATGAAGTCGATGTACGAACGGTGCACCGGCGCCACCACGTAGGGGACGCCGACGGGCAGCCGCTCCAGGCCCTCGACGCGTGTCGGCCAGATGGTCCGGCACAGGAGCACTCCCACCAGCCAGAAGCACCGGTACAGCACTCGACCGCCCCGACCGACCGGCCGGACGTCGTCCGGTCGCCCCCGGCCGGGAGCGCTCACATCCGCTCCGCCACCATCGTCGCCAGGTCCTCGACCACCCGGGCGACCTCCACGCCGGTGGTGTCGTACTCCACCGCCCCGTCCGCCGTCACCAGCGGACTGGCGGCACGCGAGCTGTCGGACTCGTCCCGGCGCACCAGATCCTGGGCGACCCGGTCGTAGTCCAGGTCCTGCATCTCCTGGGCCCGTCGACGGGCCCGCTCCTCGACCGATGCCGTGAGGTACACCTTGAGCACGGCGTCCGGGAAGACCACGCTGCCGATGTCACGTCCCTCGACCACACCGCCGCCCCGCTCCAGGGCCCACAGGCGCTGCCGGGTGCAGAGCTCGGCGCGCACCTCGGGGTCGGCCGCCACGGCCGTCACGGCCCGCGTCACCTCGGGGCCACGGATCTCGAGCGTGGCGTCGACGCCGTCGACGAGGACACGCCCCCCAGCCATCTGCAGATCCATGGAGCGTGCCAGCGCCCGGACCCTGTCGGTGTCGTCGGGGTCGGCCTGGGCCCGGATGACCGAGAAGGCGACCGCCCGGTACATGGCGCCCGTATCGAGGTACTCGAGGCCGAGTCGCTCGGCCAGGGCCCGGCCGATCGTCGACTTCCCCGACCCCGCAGGACCGTCGATCGCCACGACCTGCAGATCACTCAGCGCACTCATGTCCATCGTGGAGGCATCCTAGGGAGCCGATGTCGTCGACGGGGGTCCCGCCCCGACGAGCGACGCCAGGTCGGAGAAGTAGTCCGGGTAGGTCTTGTCCACGCAGTCCGGGTCCTCGATGACGATGCCCGGTGTGCACAGGCTCAGGAGGGCGAAGCTCATCGCCATCCGATGGTCACCGTAGGTCCGAACCACTGCTCCGTGCGGACGGCCGCCCTCGACGGTGAACCCGTCCTCGTCCTCGACGGCATCGACCCCCACGCGCCGGAGCTCGCGGACCACCGCCGAGATCCGGTCGGTCTCCTTGGCCCGGATGAAGCCGATCCCCCGCACCCGGGTCCGTCCCCTGGCGACGGCGGCGACGACGGCGAGCGTCTGGGCGATGTCGGACGCGTCCCGGAGGTCGACGTCCACACCGACCAGGTCCCGACCGGCGACCTCGGTCCAGTCGGACCCCTGGGTCACCACCGCGCCCATCGTGCGCAGGATCTCGGCGAAGACGGCATCACCCTGGCGGGACGCCGAGCCGACCCCGGCCACGCGCACGCGGCCTCCGGCGAGCACCGGAGCGGCCATGAAGTACGAGGCCGCACTGGCGTCGGCCTCGATGTCGAGGTCGCAGGCCCGGTACCCCGAGCGGGCCACGGACAGGACCGTGGCGGGCGCCCCCTCGACCTCCGCGCCGAACCGCTCCATGACATCCAGCGTGAGCTCGACGTAGGGCACCGAGACCAACGACGTCGAGGTCGACACCTCGAGCCCGGCCGGCATGAGCGGGCCCGCCAGCAGGAGCCCCGAGAGGAACTGACTCGACGTGTCACCGGGCAGCTCCACACGCCCGCCCCGCAGCGGCGGGCTGCCGAACCGGAGCGGCAGGTGACCCGGGTCCGCCAGCTCCTCGACGCCGGCACCGATCGTGCGGAGCGCCTCCACCAGATCCCCCATGGGGCGGGAGCGGAGTCCGTCGTCACCGGTCAGCTCCACCGACCCCGGGCCGAGTGCGACCACCGGCGCGAGGAACCGGGCGGTCGTCCCGGACAGGCGCGCGTCGAGTGGCGTCCCCGTCGGGCGCAGCGTGCCCGCACACCCCTCCACCACGAGCGCCTCGTCCGTGCGGGTGATGACGACGCCAAGCTGACGGAGGCAGGAGACCATCGCCTCGGTGTCGTCGGCCCGCAGGGCGCGACGGAGGGTCGAGGTCCCCTCGGCCAGGGCGGCGCAGACGAGGGCCCGGTTGGTCTCGCTCTTGGAACCGGGAGGGGTCGCCGTCGCGTCCAGCGGGCCCGACGGACCCGTCAGGCCCAGTCGGACCGGGGCCCCGCTCACAGCGGGTGCACCGAGGCCGACCGACCGCTCGAGCTCAGGGCCGCCGCGAACTCCTCGGCGCGGTCGGATGCCACCACCAGGATGAGGACGCCGCGCGGGGCCCCGGCCTCGTGGGCGACCTCGACGTCGAGGACGTTGACGTCGAGGCCGGTGGCCAGCGTGGTCACCGCCGACAACTCCCCCGGTCGGTCCGGGATGGCGACACGGACCTCGGCCAGCCGGTCGGGCACACCGGCCCCCACGGGCAGACCCCGGCGGGCGCGCTGGGCGTCCCGGAGGCGATCGAGCAGACCGGTCCGGTCGCCGGAGGCCACCAGACCACGGACCCCCTGGAGCGACTCGAGCAGGTCGTCGAGCACCCCGAGGATCGCGTCCCGATTGTCGTCGCAGATGTCGAGCCAGATGCCCGGATCCCCCGCCGCGATGCGCGTCATGTCCCGGAACCCGCCGGCCGCGAGCCGGAGCACCGCCGCATCGGCTCGGGCCCGGTCCGCGGCCAGGCCCATCAGCGCCGCCGCCGTGAGGTGCGGGACATGGGAGACCATGGCCACCAGACGGTCGTGGTCGACCGGGTCCAGGCTGACGACGTCGGCGCCGAGCGAGCGGACCACCCCGTGGACCAGGGCGTGCGCCTCGGGCTCGGTGTCGGTGACCGGCGTCAGGACCCAGACCGCCCCGTCGAAGAGGTCCGCCCGGGCACCGTCGAGGCCGGTGGCCTCCGATCCGGCCATCGGATGACCACCCACGAACCGGGGCGAGTCGACCGCCCGGACCACCGGCGCCTTCACGCTGCCCACGTCGGTGACCACGCCCCCGTCGTTGAGCGCGAGCCGGGCCACCTCGGGAGCGGCCCCCACCGGCACCGCCACGAAGGTGATCTCGGCGTCATGGTCGACGCCCGCCCGGTCGGCCACGCCGAGGTCGAGGGCCTGCTCGAGCGACGCCTCGTCCGAGTCGGCGGCCGTGACGTGCCAGCCGGCCCGACGCAGGGCGAGCCCGACCGACCCGCCGATCAGCCCCGTGCCGACCAGCCCGGCCCGGCGCCGGGTTCCACCCTCGCTCACTGCGGCAGGTCGTCCCGGAGGCCCCGGGCACCTTCGAGGTACACGTGGCGCACCTCGCTGCGCCGGAGCTCCGAGGAGAAGTGCACGAGGATCCGCACGCACAGCGGGGTGCCACCGTCGATGTCGAGCTCGCGGGCGCACAGGAGCGGCACGTCGCCCAGGCCCATCTCCCGGGCGGCGAGCGCCGGGAAGCAGCTGTGGACGTCGTCGGTGGCGGTGAAGATGATCGAGATGAGGTCGTCGTGGTCGATCCCGTTGCGCCCCAGCATCTCGCCCAGGAGCGTCTGGACCCGCTCGACGAGATGGTCCCGTTCGTCGACGTCGAGGGTCGTGGCGCCACGGAGGCCCAGCACAGAGGACACGGCCTCGGAGTCTACGAGTTCGCCGGTCGCCCGCCGGAACCGGTTCCCCTCGGGGGTGTCGCCTCCGGTGCCCGGCCGACGGCCTGCTCCAGCGCCCGAAGCTCGGCGAGATCCAACGGACGCCAGGCACCCGGGGGCAGGTGTGGATCCCGGAGTGAACCGATCCGGGTCCGCACGAGGCGACGCACGGGGTGGCCGACCGCCTCGCACATCCGTCGGACCTGACGGTTGCGGCCCTCGTGGATCACCAGACGGAGCACGCCCGGCGACACCAGCGTCACGGTGGCCGGAGCGGTCCGTCCGTCGTCGAGGTCGACGCCCTCCCGCAGCCGACGAACCGCACCGCGACCCGGCTCGCCCTCCACCTCGGCGAGGTACTCCTTGGGCACCCCGAAGCTCGGGTGGGTCAGCCGATGGGTCAGCAGGCCGTCGTTGGTGAGGAGCAGCAGGCCCTCCGTGTCGAGGTCGAGCCGACCCACCGGATGGACCCGCGGCTCCGACGGCACCAGATCGAGCACCGTCCTCCGACCGTGGGTGTCGGCGGCGGTGGTGACGACCCCGGCGGGCTTGTTCAACAGGTAGTGGACCAGCGTCGGATCGACGCTCACCGGCACCCCGTCGACCACGATCCCGGTGGCCGACGGGAGGACCCGGTCCCCGAGCGTGGCGACCCGGCCGTCGACCTCGACCCGACCACGCTCGATCAGCTCCTCGCAGTGGCGGCGGCTGCCGATGCCGGCCCGGGCCAGGACCTTCTGGAGCCGCTCGCGGCGGTCCTCCGACTCCGTCGAACCGGGGTCGCTCACTCCCCCGTCGCCGGCCGGGTACCGCCGGCCACCTCGCCGTCGTGCACCTCGTCGTGGGTCGCCTCGTCGTGGGTCGCCTCGTCGTGGGTCGCCTCGCCGTCGATCGCCTCGCCGCCGCTCTCCTCCTCGTCGGCCGGGCGCAGCCCGTGTTCGAGGGCCTCGACCACCTCGGCACCCGGGATGAAGTCGCCGAGCGAGGGGAGCTGTCCGAGCTCGTCGAGCCCGAGCCGCTCGAGGAACTCCTTCGTGGTGCCGAAGAGCACCGCCAGGCCGGGCCCCTCGTCCCGGCCGACCTCGTCGATGTAGCCGCGCTGTTGCAGCGTCCGCATGACCCCGTCGACGTTCACCCCGCGGATCGCGGCGATCTGGGCCCGGGAGATGGGCTGCTTGTAGGCCACGATGGCGAGCGTCTCGAGGGCCGCGGCCGAGAGCCTGGCGCTCTGACCGCTCAGGACGAATCGTTCGACGTAGGGGGCGCAGTCCTCGTGGCTCTGGAACCGCCACCCGCCGGCGACCCGCACCAATTGGAACCCTCGGCGCTGCTCCTCGTAGCTCCGGGCGAGCTCCTCGAGGATCGACTCGACCGCCTCGGTGGGGAGCTCGAGCAGCTGCGCCAGCAGACCCGGCTCCGCGGGCTCCTCGACCACCATCAGCACGGCCTCGAGCGCACGGCGGGCCTCGTCGACCCGGCCGGCCGGGAAGTCGCCGTCCTCGGGCTCGGCGGCGGTCCCGCTCCCTGTCTCGCCGAGGGGTGCCTCGGGTGTCTCGCCGAGGGGTGCCTCGGGTGTCACGCCGAGGGGTGCCTCGGGCGTCTCGTCGGTCGGTCCGTCGTCGTTCACGGGTCGATCAACCGTCGTAGACGTCGACGGACTCGATCGCCGATCGCGCATCCTCGGCGTCACCGATCCACTCGACCCCGATGTCTCCGAAGGTCACCGGCTGGTCGATGTCGACGAGCCCCTGCTTGAAGAGCTCGAGCACGGCGAGAAAGCGCACGACGACCTCGAGGCGGTCAACCAGTGACGAGGTCAGCTCGCGGAACGACACGCGCCCTGCGCCCGGCAGCTCGGCGCACAGCTCGGCCACGGCGTCGATCACGCTGGCCCGGATCGGGGCGACGTGGAACAGGTCGATGACCGGCTGGGGACGGGGGGTCACCGCACGCCGGTAGGCCGCCAGCACGTCGTCGGGGGTGATCCCGGCGAGCAGGTCGGGAGCGAGGTCCACGTAGCGTTCGTCCGGGCCGACCCGACGGGCCACCGACCGCGCCGCCCGAGCCTGGTGCCGCGCCAGCGACACCGCCGCATCCTTGAACGTCTTGCACTCGAGCAGGCGGGCCAGCAGGAGGTCCCGTTCCTCCCAGAGCGAGAGGTCGTCGTCCAGGTCGAGATCGTCCTCACCGGGCAGCATCCGCCGGGCCTTGAGCTCCACCAGAGTGGCGGCGATCAGGAGGAACTCGGTCGCGACCTCGAGGTCGAGCTGCTCCATCCGGGCGAGCTCGGTCAGGTAGGCATCGACGATCGACGAGAGGGAGATCTCGTAGAGCTCGACCTGCTCGCGCACGATGAGGTGCAACAGCAGGTCGAAGGGTCCCTCGAAGACCTCGGTCTGCACCTCGTAGGCCACGGGCGGCATCGTAGCGTCTCGCCGGCCCGCCGAGTCACACGCGTGTGATTCGCGTGTCGACCCCCTCCCCACGGGTAGCGTCATCGTCCGTGCCCCGCGTCTTCTCAGGGATCCAACCCACCGGCGAGCTCCACCTGGGCAACCTGTTGGGCGCGGTCACCAACTGGGTCGAGGACCAGCACCGGGCCGACAGCTTCTACTGCGTCGTCGACCTCCACGCCCTCACCGTCCCGGGACCGCCCGGCGCCCTGGAGGCGCAGACCCTCGGACTCGCCACCGCGCTCCTCGCCTGTGGCCTCGACCCCCGGGTCTGCACGCTGTTCGTCCAGAGCCACGTCCCCGAGCACACCGCGCTCGGTTGGATCGTGCAGTGCACCACCTCGTTCGGCGAGCTCCGGCGCATGACGCAGTTCAAGGACAAGTCCGAGCGCCAGGACTTCATCTCGGCCGGTCTCTTCACCTACCCGACCTTGCAGGCCGCCGACATCCTCCTCTACGACACCGACGAGGTCCCCGTCGGCGAGGACCAGCGTCAGCACATCGAGCTGACCCGCGACGTCGCCGAGCGGTTCAACGCCCGCTACGGGGACACCTTCGTGCTCCCGGCTGCGACCATCCCCCGGGCCGGGGCCCGGGTCATGGACCTCCAGGAACCGGATCGCAAGATGTCCAAGTCCACGTCGAGCGACGCCGGCATCGTGTTGCTCCACGACGACGCCGACACCGTCGTGCGCAAGTTCAAGCGGGCGGTGACGGACTCCGACGGCGAGGTCCGTTTCGATCCGGCCGAGAAGCCGGGTGTCAGCAACCTCCTGTCGATCCTCGGTGCGGCCACATCACAGAATCCGGCCGACCTGGCGGACGAGTTCGACCAGTACGGACCCCTGAAGGCCGCAGCGGCGGACGCCGTCATCGAACTCCTCACCCCGATCCAGGAACGGCTCGCCGAGCTCCGCGCCGATCCGGGAGCCGTCCGCTCGGCGCTGGGTGCGGGAGCCGACAAGGCCCGTGGTGTCGCCGCCGAGGTGCTCGCCCGGGCCGAAGGGAACCTCGGGCTGCTCCCACGCGGTTGAGCTCCAGCCGCTCCGGTCAGGCGGCGTCATCGGCGGACGCGAGCAGGCGCCCCGCATCGGCGGGGACCGACCACGCAGCCGGCGGACGGTGGTGCTCCTCGGCCCAGGCGACGACCCGCGGATCGCTGCCGGCATCGCGGAGGAGCGCCGATCCCAGTGCCGGGTAGCGCGTGTACTCGGCCACTCGCCCCAGCCGGGAGGACGGGCCGACCACACCCCGGAGCACCGGCCCCGCACCGACCCACGCCGTCACCGTGCCCAGGGCCCGGCCGGTCCGGCCGAGTGGGACGCAGGACTTCCCGACGTCGTGGAGGAGTGCGGCCCGGATGATCCACGGGTCGTCGGACGGTCCGTCCAGGTCACTACGACCCTCCTCGACGATGCGCGCGACCCGCACGGAGTGCGCCTGATCGGCCGGCGACATGGCCGAGAACAGCGGACGCTCCTCGGGGCGGAGCTGCGAGACCGCCCACATCAGATCGCCCTGGTCCACCGACTCGTCCCCGGCCCGCAGGAACCGCACCACCCGGTGCAGCGGCTGCAGCCTCACGACGTCGTCTCCACGCCCACACCTGAGCACAGGCCCAGAGCTCCGGCCACTCGGAGCTCAACCGGGACGGACGGCCCGGGCCCGGGGGTGGGCGGCCCGGAAGGCGGCGACGAGTCGTTCATTGGCGACCTTGGTGTACAGCTGGGTCGTGCTGATCGACGCGTGGCCGAGCAGCTCCTGCACCGTCCGCAGGTCGGCGCCCCCGTCGAGCAGGTGGGTCGCACAGGAGTGCCGCAGGACGTGGGGGCTCAGCGACGACGCGTCCAGGCCGGCTGCGATCCCCCACCGGCGGATGATCTCCCACGCCGCCTGACGGGACAACCGGGCGCCGCGGGCGCCGAGCAGGACGGCGTCCTCGGCGTCACGACCGAGCGGTCGTCGCCGCAGGGTCGCGGCCACGAACTCGGGTCGCCCATCGTCGAGGTACGCCGCGAGTGCCTCGAGGGTCGGCCGCACGAGGGGCACCACCCGTTCCCGGCTCCGCTTGCCCAGCACCCGGAGCGTTCCGGCGTCGGGGTCCAGATCGCCGAACCCGATCCCGCACGCCTCCGAGACCCGGATCCCCGTCCCGTACAGCAGTTCGAGCAGGGCGGCGTCGCGGAGCCGCACCGCCCACTCCGGCACGGCGGACGACGCCGCGGCCCCGTCCCCCCCTCCGGCCGATTCCGTCGGGTCCACGGCCCCGTCCACCGACCCGGCCGGAGCGACGGCGTCGAGGAGGGCGAACACGTCCTCCACCGCCAGCGCCCGGGGCAGCGAGGCAGGACGCCGTGGCGCCTCGAGGTCCGTGGTGGGATCGACCGGGAGGATGCCCTCGGCCGCCAGGTACCGGTGCATCGAGCGCACGGCGACCAGGGTGCGGGCCTGGCTCGACGTGGCCAGCCCCTCGTCGCGCAACGACGCCGCAAAGGCCTCCACGTCGTCCGCTCCGGCCCGTCCGAGAGCGCGCGGCACGCCGTTCAGGAATGCGATGTACCGACGGAGGTCCCGGCGGTAGGCCTGCAGCGTGAGCGGCGAGCGACCCCGTTCCACCGCCAGGTGCGTGAGGAACGACTCCGCCTCGATGGGCAGGTCCGCTGCGCCCTCCACGGTGGTACCCCCGACGGTCACGACCCGTCGGCCGACACCGTCCGGTCCCGGGCCAGGAGCAGGCCGATGACGGTCTTGGCGTCGGTCACCACCCCGTCCTCGACCAACTGGACCGCATCCTCGAGTGGGAGGTGGAGGACCTCGAGGTAGCGCTCCTCGATACCGTCGTGCGCCGTGGGTGCTGGCGACAGATCGGTCGCCAGGTACACCGCACAGGCCTCGTCGCAGAAGCCGACCGAGTTGTGGAAGGTCGTCAGCAGTTTGAGCGACCCGGCCGACAGCCCCACCTCTTCGACGAGCTCGCGGCCTGCCGTCACCTCGGGCGGCTCGCCGGCGACGTCCCGCTTGCCCGCCGGGATCTCGATCACCAGCCGATCGAGGGCGGCGCGGAACTGCTGGACCAGCGTCACGTGACCACGTTCGTCGAGGGGCACCACGGCAACGGCCCCGGGATGCCGCACGATGTCACGCTTGAAGGCGGTCCCGTCCGGGGCGGCGAAGGAACCCTCGACCAGACGGATCACTGCGCCCTCGTGGAGCGTCCGCTCACCGACCTGCCGGAATCCCCCGTCCCCGCCCGAGGGGCCGCGATGGATCGGGCTCACCTGCCACCGTCGGCCGGATCCAGGCTCGCAGCTCCGCCCAGATCGGCCACCAACTCGATCAGCTGCGGATGGCGGCCCTCGGCACGCTCCCGTGCCGCACCGACGAACGCCTCGAACATCGGCGCCGGTCGGGTCGGGCGGCTCTTGAACTCGGGGTGAGCCTGGGTCGCTGCCCAGAACGGATGACCGTCCAACTCGATGAACTCGACCAGCCGGCCGTCGGGCGAGGTGCCCGAGAAGCGGAACGCGGACCCGTCGAAACGGCGGCGGTAGGCCGGGTTGAACTCGTAGCGGTGCCGGTGCCGC
>SXMI01000330.1 GCA_005777415.1 Actinomycetota bacterium
GGCAGTAGGTGAAGCCGAAGTAGACGAGCCGCAGTCCACCCGGTGCGGCGACGAACCCCGGGTCGAGACCGGCGTCGACCGCCGGCACCGACACCGTCGAGACGTCCCGGACCGGAGTTCGCTGGTAGCCGGAGAACTCCGCCGGAACGCCGGGGGTGGCCAGATCCTCCGCATCGCCACCCGAGCAGGCCGAGGCACCCAACAGCACCAGCGCCACCCACACGACGAACGTCCGCAGCGCGACCCGACCAGTCACCCGACGTACACCTCGGTCTCCATCGACCTCACGGTCGAACCGTACCCACGTCCGGTTCCCGACCGGCGACGGTCGGGGGTCACACCGCCCGGATGCCGGGCGGGAGCCGCTCAGCGGAGCGCGTCGATGTAGGCAACCAGGGCGTCGACCTCGGACGGCGACAGGTCGCGGGCCGGCATGGCGGCGCTGTAGCCGGCCACCCGCTTGGCCGACGGCTGCAGGATGGACTCGCGCAGGTAGGCGTCGTCGGCGGTCACCGTCGACCCGTCCTCGAGCGCCACCTGGGAGCCGGCCAGTCCCTGCATGGTCGGGCCGACGCCCTTGGAGCCGTCCACGCTGTGGCAGGCGGCGCAGCCGTTCGACTTGAAGAGCTGCTGACCCTCGGCGGCGGGGCCCGTCAGCGGCGGGCCGGAGGACTCCTCCCCGCCCGAGCAGGCGGCGGACAGGCCTGCGGAGGCGACCATCAGCACGGCCACGATCGATCGGCGGGACCAGCGGAAGGGTGCACGCGCAGCCATGAACTCACCCTAACCGGACGCCGTGGCGCCTCGGGCAGCGCGACAATGGCCGGGTGGAGCCGGGCGCAGCGTCGAACGTGACCCCGATGCGCGCCCCGACGGCCACCGGGTCGGGAGCAGCAACGCCCGGCCCCGGGATCTGGGCCCGGGCCGCCGCCGCGCTCGTGGCCGGCGCCTGCATCTGCCTGTCGGTCCCGCCGTGGGGATGGTGGCCGCTCGCCTTCGTCGGGATCGCGCTCTGGGTCTGGCTCCTCGACGGCCAGACCGCGTGGCGGCGTTTCGCGCTGTCGTACCTGGTCGGCGTCGTCTGGTTCGGGCCGTCCACCCTGTGGATGTGGAAGCTGACCGCACCCGGCTACGTGGCCGCCGTGTTCATCGGCTGGGGAACGCTCGTCGGGCTCGTCGGGGTGGGCGCCACCCGCGACCAGCGCCGGGTCCTGCTGCTCCCGGCGGGAATCGTGCTGTTCGAGTGGTTCCACACCCACGCCCCGTTCGGCGGGATCCCCTTGTCGATGCTGGCCACCACCCAGGCGGCCGGGCCGCTCCGACCGGTGGCCGCCATCGGCGGATCACTGCTGCTCGGCGGCGCCGTGGCAGCACTCGGCTCGGCCACCTACCTGGCGGTCCGAGGCCGGTGGCGGGCCGCCGGTCTGATCCTGCTGACCGTGGTGCTCACCGCGCTCCTCGGCCTGGCGGTCCCGCTCGGCGACGACGCCGGAATCATCCGGGTCGCCGCCGTCCAGGGTGGCGGCCCCCAGGGGACCCGCTTCGCCGAGGCCGACACCGAACCCGTGCTCGCCCGGCACCTGGCCGCGAGCGCCGGGATCGAGCCCGGCTCGGTCGACCTGGTCGTCTGGCCCGAGAACGTCGTGAACATCGAGGGACCGCTCGAGGAGCACCCGTGGGCCGGCCGCCTGCGCCGGGAGGCGACCAGGGTCGGTGCCCCGATCCTCGTGGGCGTCGTCGAGGGCGTCGGCGGCACCGAGTTCGTGAACTACGTCGTGGTCGTGAACCCGGACGGCTCGATCACCGGCCGCTTCGACAAGGAGCGTCGGGTCCCCTTCGGCGAGTACGTGCCGTTGCGCCCGCTGTTCGAGCGCTTCGCCGCCGGCCAGCTCCCGCCGAGGGAGCAGATCCCCGGCGTGGGCACGGCCATGGTGCCGACGTCGGCGGGCGACGCAGCGGTGGCGATCAGCTGGGAGGTGTTCTTCGCCCGACGGGTCCGGGAGGGCGTCCGGGCCGGCGGCGAGTTCGTGACGAACCCGACCAACGGGTCCAGCTACTGGCTGACCCAGGTCCAGACCCAGCAGATCGCCCAGTCGCAGCTCCGGGCGACCGAGTCCGGTCGCTGGCTGGTCCAGGCCGCACCGACCGGGTTCTCGGCGGTGGTCGGCCCCCGGGGCGAACTGCTGCAGCGCAGCGACGTGGGCGAGGCGGTCGTGCTCGAGGCCACGATCGAACGACTCGAGTCCACCACGCCGGCCCAGGCCACGGGGGATCTGATCCCGATGGCCCTGGCGGGCGGTGTCGTCTTCTCGTTCCTGACCGCCGAGTGGATGCGCCGCCGGAGCGAGGTCCCGACCCGGACCTGAACGGCGCTCAGCCCCCTACTTGACCGTCCGGGAACCCACCGGCGAGGCTTTCCACCCATGCGCGACGGTCCGGACCCTCGCGGGACACCCCCCGGTGCAGCCCGACGCCCCCTCCCGGGGCCGGACGACCCGCTGCGCATCGCGCTCCTGACCTACCGGGGCAAGCCGCACGTGGGCGGCCAGGGGGTCTACGTCCGGCACCTCGCCCGGGCGCTGCACCGTTCCGGGCACCACGTCGAGGTGCTGTCGGGCCAGCCGTACCCGGTGGTGGACGAGTCGATCCCCCTGGTGGAGCTGCCCAGCCTGGACATCTACAACGACCACTTCCCCATGCGGATGCCGGGCCTCTGGGAGCTCAAGGACCGCTGGGACTGGCTCGAGGTCACGGCGTTCTCCTCGGGGACGGTCCCCGAGCCGCTCGCCTTCTCCATGCGGGCCTGGGACCACCTGCACCACCGGCTCGGCGAGTTCGACCTGGTCCACGACAACCAGTGCATGGGCTACGGGCTCCTGCTCATGGAACGCGACGGCCTCCCGGTCCTCGGGACGATCCACCACCCGATCACCGTCGACCGGCGCCTCGAGATGGAGCACGCCGAGTCACCCCGCCAGCGGTGGTCGAAGGCCCGGTGGTACGCGTTCACGAAGATGCAGACCCGGGTCGCCAAGCGGCTCCGCCGGGTGATCACCGTCTCGCAGTCGTCGTACGCCGACATCTGCCGCGACCACCTGGTCCCGCCGGATCGTCTGCACATCGTTCCCGTCGGCGTCGACCCCGACCTGTTCACCCCCGACCCGTCGGTCGAGCGGCGACCGCTGCAGATCATCTCGACCGCGTCCTCGGACGTCGCCATGAAGGGCCAGCGGTACCTCCTCGAGGCCCTCGCCAAGCTGCGCACCGAGTACCCGGATCTCCGCCTGGTCATGGTCGGCCGCCTCAAGGAGGGGTCGGCAGCGCAGCGGACCATCGAGACCCTCGGCCTCGGCGACGCCGTCGAGTTCGTCTCCGGCGTCTCCGACGAGCGGATCGTGGAGCTCTACAACTCCTCGGCCGCCGCGATCGTCCCCTCCCTGTACGAGGGCTTCTCGCTTCCGGCCATCGAGGCCATGAGCACCGGCTGCCCGCTGGTCGCGACCACCGGTGGCGCCATCCCGGAGGTGTCGGGACCGGACGGGGAGACCTGCTTCGCCGTGGCACCCGGGGACGCCGAGGCGCTGGCCGCGGGGATCCGGCGGGTGCTGGAGGACCCCGAGGCGGCCGCCCGCATCGGGGCCGCCGGCCGTGAGCGCGTGATCCACCGCTGGAGCTGGGCCCACACCGCGGACCGCACCGTCGAGCACTACCGGGCCCTCATCGACGAGGTCCGGGCCGAACGGGAACCAGGATGAGGACGAACCGGTGCTGACCGTCGACTACGCACGGCTGGGACTGCGACCCGGCGACCGGGTCCTCGACCTGGGGGCCGGAGCGGGACGCCACTCCTTCGAGTGCTTCCGTCGTGGGGCGAACGTCGTGGCGTTCGACTACGGATTCGACGAGCTGCCCCCCGTCCGGGACCTCTTCTGGGCCATGCAGGACGCCGGCGGGGCGCCGCAGGAGTCGTGGGCGGCGTGCGCCAACGGCGACGCCTGCCGGCTGCCCTTCGCCGACGACAGCTTCGACCGGGTGATCTGCTCCGAGGTCTTCGAGCACATCCCCGACGACACCGGGGCCATGGCCGAGCTCACCCGCGTGCTCCGGCCAGGCGGCGTCCTGGCCGCCACGGTTCCGGCCTGGCTCCCCGAGAAGGTGTGCTGGGCCCTGTCCGCGGAGTACCACGCCCCGCTCGCCACCGGCGGCCACGTCCGGATCTACACCGAGGGATTGCTGCGTCACCGGCTCAGCGACGCCGGACTGGTCCCGGAGGGGTCGCACCGGGCGCATGCGCTGCACTCGCCGTACTGGTGGCTGCGCTGCGTCTTCGGGCCGACCAACGACCAGAACCCGCTGGTTCAGGCGTACCACAAGCTCCTCGTCTGGGACATCGCCAAGGCGCCGGCGCTGACGCGCACCACCGAGCGGCTGTTGAACCCCGTGCTGGGCAAGAGCATCGTGGTGTACGCCCGCAAGCCCGGGGGACGGCCGAGCAGCCGGGCCACCGAGGAGCAGTCGGCGGAGGTCGTGGGTGTCTGAGCACCACCTCCGCGACGTTCCGGGCGTCGTCACCGGCGCCGAGCTGCGAGCGACCGTGGACGCCATCGCCGAGTGGCAGCTGGACTCGGGGATGGTCCCGTGGTTCCCCGGCGGCCACGCCGACGTCTGGAACCACACCGAGGCGCTCATGGCCCTCATGCTCGGCGGCCACCGGCCACAGGCCGAGCTGGGCTTCGACTGGCTCCGCTCGACGCAGCGACCCGACGGGTCGTGGCACCAGTACTACGTGGCCGACGGCGTCGAGCAGGACAAGCTCGACGCCAACTGCTGCGCCTACGTCGCGGCCGGGGTGTGGTTCCACTGGCTCGTGTACCAGGACCGGGGCGCACTCGAGTCGCTCTGGCCCATGGTCGAATCCGCCATCGACTTCGTGCTGGAGCTGCAGACGCCCCGGGGCGAGATCCTCTGGGCCCGACACGCCGACGGGACCCCGTGGAGCTTCGCCCTGCTGACGGGGTCCTCCTCGATCTGCCACAGCCTCCGCTGCGCCGTCGCCGTGGCCGACGAGCTGGGCCACGAGCGACCCGACTGGGAACTTTCGGCCGCGCGCCTGTCCCGTGTGATCCGGGAGGAGCCGGAAGCCTTCGCCCCCAAGCACCGCTGGGCCATGGACTGGTACTACCCGGTGCTCGGCGGGGCGATCACCGGCGAAGCCGGCCGGTCCCGACTCGCCGCCCGGTTCGACGCCTTCGTGACCGACGGCTGGGGCGTGCGCTGCGTGTCGGACCGCCCGTGGATCACGGCGGCCGAGACCTGTGAGTGCGCCATCGCCCACCTGGCGGTCGGCGACCGGGACCGGGCGCTCGAGATGTTCAGCTGGTCCCAGCGGTTGCGTACCGCCGAGGACCGCTACTGGACGGGGATCGTCCTCCCCGACGAGGTCCACTTCCCCGGTGGCGAGCAGTCCACCTACACGGCCTCGGCGGTGATCCTGGCGGCGGACGCACTGAGCGGCGGCTCCCCGGCGAGCGACCTCTTCTCGAGCCACGACCACTTCCCGCCGCTCATCGACACGCACGCCGAGTCGGATGCCGTCGAGCCGTCCTGATCGACGGCGTCCCGGGCGTCGGACAGCGGTGCTGCTCGTCGCAGCGACGGCGGTGTTGTTCGGCGCGACCTCGCTCCAGTCGACCGTCGCCGCCCAGGACGAGCCGCCGGCACCGGTTGCCACCGCATCGACGGTCCCGCCGCTGCGGCCGCCGACGACACTCGCACCCGAGGCGCCGACCATCCAGGGGTCCGACTGCGGCCCGGGCAACATCGTCCGACCCCCCTACTGCGGACAGGAGCCGGAGAGTCGGGACGACCCGGGCGGCTGGCTGCAGGTGACGCTGTTCTTCCTGGTGTGCGCCGTGGTCGTCGGCATGGTCGCCTTCGTCTGGTGGCGGTCACGGGTCGCCCGGCGCGAACGGACCGCTGCCGGGCTGGACCCGGTCTCGGTGGCCCGACGGAGTGGCCGCGGGCTCCGGCCCGGCGAGTCGCCCGAGACGTGACGGACCGCGACCGGCGACGACTCCTGGGGCTCGCCGGCACCGGCGTCGCCGGTGTCGCCGCCGGGGCGATCGGGGCGACGGCGGTCGGCGCAGCGGTCGCCGACGAGGGCGCTCCGACCGACGCCGAGCTCGAGGCCCGACAGGCGACCTGGACCGGGGACCGCCCCCTCGGCGTCCGACGGGTCTGGTGGAGCGTCCCGACCGAGCAACCCCTGCTGGCGCTCACCTTCGACGACGGCCCCGACCCGCTGTTCACCCCACGGATCCTGGACGCCCTGGCCTCGGCCGGCGCCCGGGCCACGTTCTTCGTGATGGGCACGATGCTCGAACGCCACCCCGAACTGGGTCGCCGGATCGTCGACGAGGGTCACGAGGTGGGCAACCACACCTGGTCGCACGAGAACCTGACGTTCCTGGACGCCGAGGCCATCCGGGACCAGATCGAGCGGGCCCACCGCGCCATCACCGACACGCTCGGCGTCGCACCCGTCTGGTTCCGACCGCCGCGCGGGGCCCTCCCCGGCGCGGCGCTCCGGGTGGCGTCGGAGCTCGGCTGCGACACCGCCGTGTGGTCGGTCTCGCGGACCATCAGCCAGGTCGGGACCCCACCGGAGGTGCTCGAGCGCCTCGTCGACGGACTGGAGCCCGGCGCCATCGTGGACCTCCACGACTCGATCGGTCGCGGCAACTTCATGCCACCGTTCTCGGGGCTCCGTGACGAGCTCGCCGCCAAACGAGAGGTGGAGGTGGTCGCGCTGCCCGAGCTGCTGGCGGCGATCGCCGGGATGGGACTGTCCTCGGTGACGCTCAGCGAGCTGGTCCGCTCGGCCGGGACCTGACCACCGTTCGACTCAGTCGACCCGCCGGAGGACGCGCAGCGACCCGGTCGCCGAGACCTCGCTGAAGCGCCCCGAGTCGACCGCCGGGCGGTAGATCTGCTCGTAGGGCGCCCGGCCGCCGTCCGCCGGGTCCGGGAACACGTCGTGGATCGCCAGGAGTCCGCCCGGTGCCACGTGGGGGGTCCAGACCCGGTAGTCGGTCGCCGCCGGCTCGGCGCCGTGCCCGCCGTCGATGAACACCAGCGCACACGGCGTCGTCCAGAACCGGGCCACCGTCGGCGAGTCACCGACCAGCGCCACGACGGTGCCCTCGAGCCCGGCGTCGTGGACGGTCCGGCGGAAGATCGGGAGCGTGTCCATGCGGCCCACTGCGGGGTCGACCAGGTCGGGCTCGTGCCACTCCCAGCCCGGCTGGTTCTCCTCCGAGCCCCGGTGGTGGTCGACGGCGACGAGCACCGTGTCCCCGTCCCGGGCGGCGGCACCCAGGTAGATCGACGACTTGCCGCAGTACGAGCCGATCTCGAGGAGCGGCGCGCCGGGGACCGCCGCAGCGGCGTCCCGGCCGGCCCGGAACAACGCCAGGCCCTCGTCCGGGGGCATGAACCCACGGGCGGCGAGCGCGGCGTCGAGGAGCTCGGGTGACATGGACGGTTCCGAGGTGGGCACGGACTCAGACCGGCAGGTCGCCGTGCATCATCTCGAGGTCGTCCTCGTCGGGCTCCTCGCCGTGGTGCGTGACCTTGAACAGCCAGCGGTCCAGGATGAGGTAGCGCCCGACCCAGACGATGCCGAACCCGACCAACTGGGCCACGAAGACGCAGATCGCCTCGACCAGACCGGACACCCGGCCGTGGACCTGCAGCTCCACCAGGTAGGTGAGCAGGGTGGCGAGCGTGACACCGAGCATGGCCGCCACCCAGAAGACGAGGACCTGGGTCCGCAGCCGGTCCCGGGAGGTGACCTTCCACACCAGGTAGCGGTTGGCGAAGAAGTTGGGCAGCGTCAGGATGGCGGCCGACGTGATCGACGCCCAGGTGAAGTTGTTCTCGTCGCCCTTGAAGACGGTCGCCGCCAGGATCTGGATGAGGATCTGGCCGATCGGGACGAACACCACCGACACCGCGGCGTACCGCAGCTGCTTGCGACCGCTGTCGGAACGGGCGTGCTGGACGAGCGCGCCGGGCGAGACCTTCACGCTCGCCACCGTACCGGAGCACCACCCCGTGCACCCACACCCCGCCCGCGACGGGGGAGAATGAACCCGTGGACCAAGCCGCCGTGGACGATCTGATCACCCTGCTCGACCTGGAGCCGATCGAGGTGAACATCTTCCGTGGGGTCAGCCCCGACGAGGACCGCCAGCGCGTCTTCGGCGGCCAGGTGGCCGGTCAGGCGCTCGTGGCCGCCGCCCGCACCGTCGACGAGACCGCTGCGGCGACCGACGACTCCGCCCGCCGGACCGTCCACTCGCTGCACGCCTACTTCCTCCGCCCGGGCGATCCGAACGTCCCGATCATCTACGAGGTCGACCGGGTCCGTGACGGCCGGTCGTTCTCCACCCGGCGGGTCAAGGCGATCCAGCACGGACGGTCGATCTTCACGCTCTCGGCCAGCTTCCAGGTGCCCGAGGAGGGTCTGGAGCACCAGTTCCCGATGCCCGAGGGCATCCCCGATCCCGACTCGCTGCCCGACTTCCACGAGCGGATGGCCCCCCACCGGGAACTGGTGGGCGACTACTACGACCGCCCGCGGCCGATCGACACGCGGTACTGCGAGGCCAGCCCCTTCGACCGCCACGGCGACCTGCCGCCGTTCCAGAACGTCTGGATGAAGGCCAACGGCCGGCTCCCCGACGACCCGGTCCTGCAGGTGTGCGTCCTCACCTACGCCTCGGACCTCACCCTGCTCGACACGTCCCTGCTCCCCAACGGCGACGACCTGGGTGTGGGCGAGGTGTTCATGGCCTCGCTCGACCACGCCATGTGGTTCCACCGACCGTTCCGGGCC
>SXMI01000331.1 GCA_005777415.1 Actinomycetota bacterium
CCCGCCGAGGTGCGCCACGACAAGGACGTCCCGTTCCGGGACCTGGTCCGCGCCTGAGTGGCGACGGTGGTGCACGGCGTGTCGGAGCGCCCCTCGACCGGTCCCGCTCCGGCCGGCACCGCCCGGGTCGTCGACCTGGACCACGCGGCCACGACGCCACCGCGCCCCGAGGCGCTGGCGGCGGCGGCTCCGTTCCGTGGGGAGCGGTACGGCAACCCGAGCGGCACGCATGCGCTGGCCCGGGACGCCGTGCGGGCCCTGGACGAGGCGCGCGAGCAGGTGGCCGGGGTGCTGGGCCGGTCGCCGGGCGAGATCGTCTTCACCCCGGGCGGCACCGAGTCCGACGTCCACGCCGTCTCCGGTGGACTGCCGGCCCGCCCCGGGGTTCCCGTGTGCCCGGCGACGGAGCACCACGCCGTGCTCGACACCGTGCGCGTCCTCGACGGCCGGGTCGTCGCGGTCGACCGGTTCGGCCGGGTCGACCTCGGTGCGCTCGCCGGGGTGCTCGACGAACTGGCGGCGGCCCGGGCCTCCGGCGACGGGCCGGGGGCGGGGGTCGTCTCGGTGATGCTCGCCAACAACGAGCTCGGCACCACGAACGACCTGCAGGCCGTCGCCGAGGTGGTCGGCCGCCACGCCCCCGGCGTCCCGCTGCACACCGACGCCGTGCAGGCGGCCGCCTGGCTCGACCTGGCGGTGACGGCGGCGCCGGCCGATCTCGTCACCCTCTCCGGACACAAGTTCGGCGGGCCACGCGGCTCGGGTGTCCTCGTCGTGGGCCGCGGCGTCGCCCTACGGCCGCTCCTGCACGGCGGCGGCCAGGAACGCGGCCGTCGCTCCGGGTCGGTCGCCGTCGCCGGTGCGGTCGGACTCTCGGCGGCCCTGGTGGCCACGGCGACGGAGCGGCCGCTGATCGTCGAGGCCGTGGCCCGCCGTCGGGACGACCTGCTGCGGGGCCTCACTGAGCGGATCGACGGGCTCGTGCCGACCGTGCCGGCAGATCCCGGTGTGGGGGTGCTGGCCAACTTCGCCCACGTGACGGTGCCGGGGGTCGACGCCGAGCCGCTCCTGTACCTGATCGACCGCGGCGGCGTCCGGGCCTCGGCCGCGTCCTCGTGCTCCTCCGGTGCGCTGCAGCCGTCCCACGTCCTCGAGGCCATCGGCCGGGTGGGTGGTGGCGTGCCCGGTGCGCCGCTGCGCCTGACCCGCGGGCGGACGACCTCCGACGCCGACGTCCGCCACGCGGTCGGCGTGATCGCCGACGCCGTCGAGCGGCTCCGAACCCACCGGCCGGCGGGACGGGCCTGACCGTGCGGTTGCTCGTGGCCCTCTCCGGCGGGGTCGACTCGTCCGTCGCCGCCGCGGAGCTGCGACGGGCCGGCCACGAGGTCGAGGCCGTGACCATGCGCCTGTGGGGCGGGCCGTCGGACACGGGGTGCTGCTCGGTCGCCGACGTGGAGGACGCCCGTCGGGTGGCCGCGCAGCTCGGCCTGGAGCACCACGTGTTCGACTTCTCCGAGCGGTTCGACCGCACGGTCGTCGACCCGTACGTGGCCGACCACGCCGCCGGCCGGACCCCGAACCCGTGTGTGGAGTGCAACCGGCACCTCAAGTTCGACGCCCTGTTGGATCGCGCCGACGTGCTCGGCTTCGACGCCGTGGCGACGGGTCACCACGCCCGGATCGTGCAGCACGGCGGTCGGGCCCGGGTGGCCCGGGGGGCGGACCGGGACAAGGACCAGTCCTACGTGCTGCACCCGCTCCACGACGCCGCCCTGCGGCGGGTCGTGTTCCCGGTGGGTGACCTGACGAAGTCTCAGGTCCGGGACCGGGCCCGGGATCTGGGTCTGCGCACCGCCGACAAGCCGGACAGCCAGGACGTCTGCTTCGTGACCGCCTCGGAGGGTCGGGCGGCGTTCCTGGGCGCCCGGACTCCGTTGCACGCCGCCGAGGTCGTGGACACCGAGGGTCGGGTCGTCGGCCGCACGGATGCGGTCGAGCTGGTCACGGTCGGTCAGCGTCGTGGTCTGGCGCTCGCCGGGGGCCCGGACCGCCGCTACGTGGTCGACGTCGACGTCGCCGCCCGTCGGGTCGTGGTCGGGCCTCCGGAGCGCCTGCGTCGCGAGCTCGTGGCGCTGGAGGGGGTCGGGTGGAACGGCGACGTCCCGAGCGGCACCGTGCACGTCCAGACCTCGGCCCACGGTCCCGCCGAGGCCGCCGTGGTCGAGTCGGCCGATCCCGGGTCGGACGCCGCCGTGCTGCGGTGGGTGACGCCCAGGGCCCGCGTGGCGCCCGGACAGAGCGTCGTCGTCTACGACGGCGACGTCGTGCTGGGCGGGGGAGTGGCGCGCCGCTGACGGATCAGTTGCGCCGGACCTGCAGGCGACGTTCCTCGGCGTGGCGCAGGAACACGCCGGGCCGGGTGGGAGCGACGAGCACCGCAGTCGTCTCGACCGCCTCGGCCACGCCCTGGCGACCGGTGACCGGCACCAGCGACACCGGCGTGTCGAGGTCGACCTGGACGATGAGGCCGGTGGCCCCGACGGACAGGTCGAGGGCGGTGGTGTCGGCCGGTGCCGGGCCGATCCGGGTCACGGACCGACGCGCCAGCAGGATCGGCTCGGCGAGCGCGAACGGGTCGACGAGCGTGACGCCGGCGGGGACGAACACGAGGGCTCGGCGGGTCAGCCGGTCGAGCGAGCGCCCGCCGAACCACGCGGTGGCGGTGCCGAGGACGGCGAGCGCCACCGCCGGGACACGCCCCGGCGAGCACGGCGACCGCAGCACCGAGCAGCGGTCCGACCGTGAGGACCCAGGTGAGCGGGACCGGGCCGGCGAGCAGCGCCGTCGGACAGCGCAGCGGCGAGCGGTGCTCGTCGCCGTAGGAGCCGCCGTCGATCGCCCACTCGCCGATCGGCGCGGCGAAGGCCACGACCGCCAGCAGCGCGGCGGCGGCCACGCCGACCCAGCCGGCGACGCCCGGCGGTTCCGCGGCTGCGAGGACGAGCGCCACGACGACGGGGACGGGGGCCAGCACCCGGAGCACCGTGAGCGCCCGGGGGTCGCGCACGAGCGTCGCCCCCAGCCCGACGGCCCAACCGAGCCAGGCCGCCACGATCACCACCCAGCGGCCCGGGCCGTCGTGGCCGCTGAGCACGCGGGCGAGCAGGTCACCGAGCGTGACGGGCAGCACGGCCCAGAGTGCCCGACAGATCCACAGCGACCGGGGTGCGTCCACGGCGACAGATTTGTCCGTGGCGGGCCTCCACCGCTACTAACGGTGCGTGGACGTCGTGCGAGGTGAGCTCTTCGGGCTGGCGACGTCGGTGGGTCCGGTCCCGTTCACGGACCCGCTCGAGGCCGTCGACTTCGCCCGCCGGGCCCACGAGCGGTTCCCGACGGTTCCCGTGCTCGCGACCCCGACGGCCTCGCTGCTCGCCGGGGTGGTCGGAGCGATCCCCGGCGTCTCGGTCGACCCCGACGGCCCGATGACGGGCGCACTCGTGCTCGATCCCGGTTCGTTCGATCCCGGTTCGTTCGATTCCGGTTCCGTAGGTTCGGCTCCCGTGGATCCGGCTCCCGTGGATCCGGATGGTGGCGTGCTCGAGGTGTTCCTCTCGTCGGTTCCGTCGAACGTGACCGCCGTGCGGGTCCCGGTGCTCGGGCCGGTCACCACGGCGTTGTCGCTGCGCACCGCCGGCGTGGAGCAGTCCGTCGCCGTGGCGCTGGCCGCCCGTGTGGTCGCCGCCCGCTCGGTGGCGCTCTCGGAACGCATCGCCCGGGCCTGGCCGGAGGTGCCCCAGGTGGTGGTCCTCTCCGAGCCGGGCCTGGTGGGCAGCCTCCACCCGACCTTCCCGTTCGGCCGGGATCAGGTCCGCTCGGCGCTGCTCGACCCGGTGGTGGACGCCCTGGACCGCGGTCCGCTCCGCACCGGGACCCCGGCCGGGGTGGCCCACCGGATCGGGTTGCACGTGCCCGGCCGGACCGACTGGGACACCCTCGTCGGCTCCGGCGTGTCCTTCGTGTCGCTGCCGGCGGATCCGGCGGCCGGTCCCTGGGCCGCTCCGCTCGGCCGGCTCGTCGCCGCCGGCGGGGTGATCGCCTGGGGTGCGGTGCCGGTGGACCGACCCCTCGGCACCCGGAGCGACTCGCTCTGGCAGCGGCTCACGGCGGCCTTCTCCCTGTTGTCGGCGGACGGGGTCGACCCGATGGAACTGCGACTGCACTCGTTGGTGTCGGCCACCGACGGGCTGGCCCACTTCGACCCGGCTGGGGCCGGCCGGGTGGTCGACCTGTGCACCGACCTGTCGTCGCGGCTGCGGCGACAGAGCATGGCGGCCCGGCTGTCGCTCGGCGCCTGAGCACCACCGGTTCGCAGCCGGGGCCGTCACAGCCCGGCGGTAGCCTGCGGCCGTGCCTCGGTCGAACCCCTCCCCAGCGAAGCCTGCGCCACCAGCGCCTGCGTCACCCGACGCGGAGCTGGACCCGGCCGGTCGGGTCGAGTACCTGCGTGATCGCATCCGGGCCCACGACCGGTCCTACTACGAGCTCGACGCGCCGACCATCCCCGACGCCGACTACGACCAGCTCGTCCGTGAGCTGCGGTCGCTCGAGTCCGCCCACCCGGACCTGATCACCCCCGACAGCCCGACCCAACGGGTGTCCGGCGCCGCGTCATCGCAGTTCGCCCCGGTGCAGCACCGGGTGCGGATGATGAGCCTGGACAACGCCATGGACGCCGACGAGCTGCGGGCCTGGGGGGAGCGGACCGGTCGCCGCCTCGCGGAGCTCGGCCGCGCCGATGATGTGCGCTACGTCTGCGAGCTGAAGATCGACGGGCTGGCGGTGTCGCTGCGCTACGAGTCCGGCGCCCTCGTCCTGGCGGCCACCCGGGGCGACGGCCGCACCGGCGAGGACGTCACCGAGAACGTGCGCGGCATCGATGCCGTCCCGGCCGAGCTCGTCGGCCCGGTCCCCGAGGTCATCGAGGTCCGTGGCGAGATCTACCTCCCCATCGCGTCGTTCCACCGGCTGCGGGAGCGGACCGAGGCCGAGAACCAGGAGGCCGTCGCCGCCGGCCGTCGCCCCCGTCCGCTGCCCGCCAACCCCCGCAACGCCGGGGCCGGTTCGCTGCGCCAGAAGGACCCGGCGGTGACCGCATCCCGGGGTCTGTCGTTCTGGTCGTACCAGCTCGGCGAGCTCGTCGGGGTGGACGCCCCACCCACCCACTCCGGCGCGCTCGACCTGCTCGGAGCGCTCGGCCTCCCCGTCAACCCGGCCACCCGCTCCTGCGCCTCGCTCGACGAGGTCTACGAGTTCTGTGCGCACTGGGTCGAGCACCGCCACGAGTTGGACTACGAGATCGACGGCGTGGTCGTGAAGATCGACGACCTCGACGTCCAGCAGGCGCTCGGCGTCACGTCCAAGGCGCCGCGCTGGGCGATCGCCTACAAGCTCCCCCCGGAGGAGCGCACGACCCGCCTGCTCGACATCCAGGTGTCCATCGGCCGGACGGGCAAGGCCACGCCGTTCGCCGTCATGGAGCCGGTCTTCGTCGGCGGCTCCACGGTCGCCATGGCGACGCTCCACAACGAGGACCAGGTCGGCGTCAAGGACGTCCGCCCCGGGGACACCGTCGTGGTCCGCAAGGCCGGGGACGTGATCCCCGAGGTGGTCGGCCCCGTGCTCGAGTTCCGGCCCGACGACTCGGTGCCCTGGGTGTTCCCGGCGGACTGCCCCTCCTGTGGTGAGCCACTCGTCCGGGCCGAGGGCGAGGCCCAGCACCTCTGCGTCAACGAGGCCTGCCCCCAGAAGCGCTGGGCCGCGGTGTGCCACTTCGCCTCCCGCGGGGCCATGGACATCGAGGGGCTCGGCGAGACCCAGGTGCAGACCTTCATGGACCTGGGTCTCATCGCCGACGTCGCCGACGTGTTCACCCTCGACCTCGAGCGGATCGGCGAGCTGCGCGGGTACGGCGAGACCTCGGTCGAGAACCTCCGGGCCGCCGTGGACGCGGCCCGGTCCCGGCCGCTCGCCCGGCTCCTGTTCGGGCTCAACATCAGCCACCTCGGACAGGCCGGCGCCGAGGTGCTCGCCACCTCGCTGGGCAGCCTGGACGCGATCGCCTCGGCGAGCCTCGAGGACCTGGGCGCCGTCGACGGGGTCGGCCCGGTCATCGCCGGGTCGGTCCACGAGTGGTTCGCCGACCCCGGCAACCGTGCGCTGGTCGATCGGCTCGTCGCGGCGGGGGTGAACACCCAGGGCCCCGAGCGCTCGGTGCTGCCCCAGACCCTCGCCGGCCGCAGCGTCGTGGTGAGCGGCACGCTGCAGGGCTACAGCCGGGAGCAGGCCGAGGCCGCCGTCAAGGCCCGGGGCGGGAAGTCGCCGGGCAGCGTCTCCAAGCGCACCTCGGCCCTCGTGGTGGGGGCCGACCCCGGTGCCTCCAAGGTCACCAAGGCCACCGAGCTGGGCGTGCCCGTGCTCGACGAGGCCGCGTTCGAACGGCTGCTCGAGACGGGAGAACTGCCATCGTGAGCGACGCACCGGTACGTGCCGTGATCTTCGACTTCGGTGGGGTCTTCATCGACTCGCCGTTCACCGCGCTGGTCGAGGCCGCCGGCCGTGAGGGGCTGGACCCGGAGGTCGTGCTCGAGGTCGTGTTCGGCCCCTACGACCAGGACACCGACCACCCGTGGCACCGTCTCGAGCGGGGCGAGGTCGACCTGGGGGTGGCCCGAGACGAGATCGTGGCGATCGCCGTCGACCGGATCGGCCGGCCGATCGAGCCGTTCGACCTGCTTGCCGCCCTCGCCGGCGGCGGCGTGCGGGAGCAGTTCGTCGACTGCTGCCGCGCCCAGCGAGCCGCCGGTCGCCGGACGGGCCTCCTGACCAACAACGCCGCCGAGTTCGAGGAGTTCTGGCGACCCATCATCCCGCTCGACGAGCTCTTCGACGACGTCGTCGACTCCTCGGCGGTCGGCCTGCGCAAGCCCGATCCCCGCGTCTACCACCTGGCGCTGGAGCGGCTGGGGGTGTCGGCCGCCGAGACGGTGTTCGTCGACGACGCCCCCGGCAACGTGGTCGGGGCCCGGGCCGTGGGGATGCGGGCGGTGCTCGTCGGGCCGCATCCCGACGACGTGTCGGTCGCGCTCGCCGAGCTCGACGACCTGCTCGCCTGAGACGGTCGACCTCAGGCGGCGCCGAAGCACCAGGACACGGGCTCGGAGCGGTCCGGCCCCTCGACCTGCCGCCAGACGATCGCCACCACGCAGTTCTGCTCCGGCTGCAGCGACTCGATCGGCTTGCCGGACCCCGGGGTGAACTCCACCCGGCCCGTGCCCAGGTCCTTGCTCAGGCCGTCCTCGGCGGTCCGGATCTCGACGCCGTTGATGATCAGGTAGGCGTCGTAGCCGTTGGCCAGGTCGACGCCCACGGTCGACTGGGTGAGCACCTCGGCACCCGAGGCCGGGATCAGGCGGTCGATGGAGTCGGGTGTGGCCGACGAGGTCGAGTCGTTGCCCGTGGTGGCCAGCACGACCGTGGCGACGAGGCCGGCCAGGCCGACCAGCAGCAGCCCGGCGATGGCGAGCCGTTGCACCACCGGTGTTCGCGCCGGGGTCGGCGGCGACGGGGGAGCGGCGGGCGGAACGGTCTCGGACACGCCTCCAGTGTGCTGCGCCCGGCGACCCCGGCGCAGGTCGGGCCACCCGGGGGTCCACCGATGTCCGTCCGAGGCGTCGTAGCGTTCCGGTTGGATCCGGAGCCGGCAGCCCGTCGGTCCCGTTGGGGTGGTCTGCTGTCCGTGGTGTTCCCCAGCCGCCGCTCACGGCGGCCACCCCAACCGGACCGGCGGTCGAGGTGTCGTAGCCTGCGCCGGTGAGCGACGGCGGATCCACACCACCGCCGGAGCGGTTGACCGCCGTGTCGATCGAGGCCCCCGGAGTGGACGAGGAGGCCGTCCTCCCGTGGCCCGACCTGGTCGAGCGGGGGCGGCACCCGGCGGCCCCGTCGGGCGCGGTGGACCGTCGTGGGCGGGATCGCTCTCCCTGGCTGGTGGCCTGGGTGGTCCTGTTCGGGACGTTCTGGGTGGCGAGCACCATCACGATCCTGGCGGTCAGTCGTCCGGCGATCGCCGCCGACCTGGGGGCCTCGGTCGAGTCGCTGGTCTGGCTGATCTCCGGTCCGACGATCGCGGTCGCCCTCACCGGGACGACGGCGGGCAAGCTCGGCGACCTCCACGGCCACCGTCGCGTCTTCGTGCTCGGCCTGGCCGGTGCCACCGTCTTCGTGGCGCTCACCGCACTGGCCTGGTCGGGACCGTCGCTGATCGCCTTCCGGGTCCTGGGCGCCACGATCGGCGCGGCCACCGGGCCGTCCTCGCTGGCCCTGATCAACCGCATGTTCGCTCCGGAGGACCGGTCACGGCCGCTGGGCTTCTGGTCCCTGGTGGTGGCGGGCGGGCCGGTGTTCGGGCTGGTCGTCGGCGGACCGCTCGTCGAGGCCTTCGGCTGGCGGGCCATCTTCTGGTCGCAGGCCCCGCTCCTGGCCGCCGCGACCCTGGTGTCCTGGTGGCTGCTCCCCGAGACACCCCGCCGCCGGCACGTGCACTTCGACGTCCCGGGGCAGGCGACGCTGGCAGTGGCCCTCGCCGGGCTGCTCATCGGGATCGACCGGGCCGCTGCCTGGGGCCCGACGAACCCGTGGGTCCTGGCCGCGTTCGCCCTCGTCCCGCTCGGGCTCTGGGCGTTCGTCCGGGTCGAGCGGCGGTCTCCCCATCCGCTGATCCCGCTCGGCTGGTTCCGCCACCGGAACTTCAGCGTCCCGGTGGCGATCGGCTTCGCCGTGCAGTTCGGCTACATGGGGGGCTTCATCCTGGCGCCCAAGATGCTGGCCGAGGTCCGGGGCCTGTCCGCCGATGCGATCGCCCTGCTGATGGTGCCCCGACCGCTCACCTTCGCGATCGCCGGTCCGGTGGCCGGGTGGTACGCGACCCGGATCTCGGCGCGCACCACGGTCGTGGCGGGGACGATCGCACTCAGCCTGTCCATGACGGTCTTCGCGCTCGTCGCCTCGGATCCGACCACCGCCGCCATCGTCCTGGCCCTGACCCTGTCGGGCATCGGCATCGGTGCGGCCCAGCCGCGGCTCACCGCGTGCGTGGCCAACGCCGTCCGGGACGAGGACCTCGGTATCGCGGGCGCGACCCAGTTGCTGGTCGCCCAGGTCGGGACGACGGTCGGCATGAACCTGCTGGAGGCGATCCAGGTGACGTCGGCCGCCGGGGCGACCGGAGCGGCGGCGGGGCCGTCGTACTCGCTGGCCTACGGCGTCGGGGCCGCGGTCGCCGTGGCCGGCGTGGCGCTGGCCGGACTGATCCGGGAGTGATCCCGACTACTCCGTGATCCCGACTACTCGGTGATCTCTTGGATCCGCGAGGCCGCCTCGGCCTGCAGGCCGGAGTCCCCGCCGCCCGCCTGCAGGGCCATGAGCTTGGTCATGTCGCCCTGGACCTTGATCTTGCCCGCCATGAACGCCTGCATCCCCGCCTGCGGGTTCTGCTCGACCAGGATCGCCTTGGCCGTGGCGTAGTCCAGGGTGACGGTCAGCTCCGGGTCCTCCATGTGGCCCAGATCCATCTTCATCTCGCCGTCCGAGGTGTCCATGTGGGCCTGGACCTCACCGTCGCCGAACGGCACCTCGGTGATGTTCAGGTTCATCTTCATGGAGTGGGCCGGTGCGGCCGAGCCGTCGTCGAGCTCCTCGCGGATCTGCTTCGCAGCGTCGAGCCACTCTTCGGTCAGGAACTGGTACTTCGCCACGGGGTGCCCTCCATCGGTCGTCCGTCGGTCGCTGTCGTGGGCGGAGCGTAGTGGGTGCCGCCGCGGCGGGCCGTACACTCTCCGGCCGGGCCCGCCGTGGGGCGGACCGGACCGGCTCGTTGCGAATGGAGGCCAGGTGGGCGAGGACGTCGAGGTGATCCCGGGGGCCGAGGCCTGGTCGACCGATGGCGGCCCGGTGGGCGTGCTGGTGCTGCACGGGTTCACGGGCAACCCGGGCTCCGTCCGGGGCCTGGCCGAGGCCTGCGCCGCCGCCGGCCACACGGTCGAACTGCCCCGGCTGCCCGGCCACGGCACCACGGTCGAGGACATGCTCGACACCGGGTGGGCCGACTGGTCGGCGGCCGCCGAGGCCGCCTACCTCGACCTGGCCGGTCGCTGCGACCGGGTCGTCGTCGCCGGGCTCTCGATGGGCGGTTCGCTGACCTGCTGGCTCGGCACCCGCCACCCGTCGATCGCCGGACTGGTCTGCATCAACCCGGCGGTCGCCCCGAGCGACGACATGCGGGCGCTGGTCGCGGCCATGGTCGCCTCGGGCGAGACCCTCATGGACGGCATCGGCTCGGACATCGCGGCCCCCGGGGTGGTCGAGACGGCCTACTCCCAGACGCCGCTGGCGCCGCTGCTCACCCTCTTCGAGGCCTCGGCCGAGGTGGTCGCGGACCTGGGCCGGATCACCTCGCCGCTGCTGTTGTTCACCAGCCCCGAGGACCACGTCGTGCCGCCGTCCGACAGCGACGTGCTGGCGGCGGCCGTGTCCGGCCGGATCGAGCGGGTGTCCTGCGACCGGAGCTACCACGTGGCCACGATGGACCACGACGCCGGGATGATCGCCGAGCGGACCGTGGAGTTCATCTCCCGGGTGACGGCGTGAGCGACCCGTCGACCGGACGGATCTCGGCCGACGAGGTGGCGGCCGTCGCCCGCCTGGCGCACCTGCGGCTCGAGGACGACGAGGTCGAGCGGTTCACCCACCAGCTCGGCGACGTCCTCGACCACGCCGCCGACATCGAGGCGCTCGACCTCGAGGGCGTGGAGCCCATGGCCCGGCCGGTCCGGGTGGTGAACGTCCTGCGTCCCGACGAGCCCGGCCCGGCCCTCGACCGCGACGAGGTACTGGCCCAGGCGCCCGCCGCCGAGGACGGTCGCTTCCGCGTCCCGCCGGTGCTGGGGGGCGCGCCGTGAGTCCCGTATCGGCCCTGCCGACGACCCCGCCGACGCCGGCGACGGAGCTCGCCGGTGCGATACGGCGTGGGGAGCGGTCGGCCGTCGAGGCGCTGGAGGAGCACCTGACCCGGATCGACGCCGCCGAGGTCGACGTCCACGCCTTCAACCTGGTGCTCGCCGATCGGGCCCGGTCGGCGGCCCGGACGATCGACGAGCGGATCGCCGCCGGCGAGGACCCCGGCCCGCTCGCCGGCGTGCCGGTGGCGCTGAAGGACAACCTGTGTACCCGCGGCGTGCCGACGACCTGTTCCTCGCGCATCCTCGAGGGCTGGGAACCGCCCTACGACGCCACGGTGGTGACGCGACTTCGTGACGCCGGCGCCGTCGTCGTCGGTAAGGCGAACCTGGACGAGTTCGCCATGGGCTCCTCCACGGAGCACTCGGCCACGGGGCCGACCCGCAACCCCCACGACCTGGCCCGGGTGCCCGGCGGTTCCTCGGGCGGGTCCGCCGCCGCCGTCGCCGCCGGGTTCGCCACGGTGTCGCTCGGCTCCGACACGGGCGGGTCGATCCGCCAGCCGGCGGCGCTCTGCGGCGTGGTGGGCGTCAAGCCGACCTACGGGCTCGTGTCGCGCCTCGGGCTGATCGCGTTCGCGTCCTCGCTCGACCAGGTGGGCCCCTTCGCCACGACCGTCGCCGACGCGGCCCTCGTCTGCGAGGTCGTCGGCGGCCACGATCCGGGCGACTCGACCTCGCTGCCGGTGGACTTCCCGCCGGTGTCCGCCCACCTCGACGACGGGGTGGCGGGGATGCGGATCGGTGTGGTCGCCGAGATGCTCGACGAGGGGATCGCCCCGGACGTCGCCGCCCGGGTGCGCGCCGCGGCCGAGGCCCTCGCCGCCGCGGGTGCGGAGGTCGAGGAGGTGTCGATCCCGGCCGTGACCTACGGCCTGTCCGCCTACTACCTGGTCGCCCCAGCCGAGGCGTCGTCGAACCTGGCCCGCTACGACGGGGTCCGCTACGGCCGCCGGGTCGACGCCCCGACCGCCGGCGAGATGATGGTCGCCACCCGGACCGCCGGGTTCGGCGACGAGGTCAAGCGTCGGATCGTGCTCGGCACCTACGCCC
>SXMI01000332.1 GCA_005777415.1 Actinomycetota bacterium
GACTGATCTACCAGGCCATGGGCTTCCCGATGGACATGTTCACGGTGCTCTTCGCCATCCCGCGCACCGCCGGCTGGTTGGCGCACTACATGGAGCTCCTCGCCCAGGACAGCCGGATCTACCGGCCGCGGCAGCTCTACACGGGCCACCCCGTGCGGGACTACGTCCCGATCGAACGGCGCTGAGCCGACGGACCCCGTTCGGTGGACCTGCTGATCACCGACGAGCTGCTCGCCCTCGGTGAACAGGCTCGGGCCGTGGGGAGGGCTGCGGCACAGGAGCTCGACGTCCGTGAGGACTCCTGGCTGATCGGCACCTCCCGGGAGTTCTCCCTGGAGCTCGCCACACGGGGGTGGCTCGGGATGACCTGGCCGGTCGACGTGGGCGGCGGGGGCCGGAGTCCGCTCGAGCGCACCGTCGTGTTCGAGGCGCTGATCGGCGAGGGCGCACCCGTCGCCACGTCCTGGTTCGCCGACCGGCAGATCGGCCCGACGTTGCTCCAGTACGGCACGGACGCACAGCGGCGACAGTGGCTGCCGGAGATCATCTCCGGGACCTCGGCCTGGTGCATCGGCATGAGCGAGCCCGACGCCGGCTCCGACGTGGCGGCGCTGCGGACCCGCGCCGAGCGTCGGGGCGACGAGTGGGTGGTGACCGGCCAGAAGGTGTGGACCTCGGGCGCCGCCGACGCCGACTGGTGCTACCTGGTCGCCCGGACCGACCCGGACGCCCCGCCGCACCAGGGGTTGAGCGAGTTCGTGCTCGACATGCGCTCCCCCGGGGTCGAGGTCCGACCCATCGTGGACGCGACCGGCAACGCCCACTTCTGCGAGGTCCACCTGAGCGAGGTCCGCGTGCCCGCCGACCGCCTGGTCGGCGCCGAGACCGAGAGCTTCCGCCAGATCATGCGCCAGATGGAGCACGAACGGGGCGGCATCGACCGGCTGGTGTCGAACCGTCGGCTCTACCTGGACGTGCTCCCGCTGGCCGATCGGGGCGACCCGCGGGTCCGGCAGCGGATCGCCGCGATCGAGTCCGGCTACCGGATCGGTCGCCACATGATCCTGCGCGAGGTCGTCGGCCAGGCGCCGGCCGGTTGGTCGGCCGTCACCAAGACCCTGTGCACCGAGTTCGAACAACGCGTCGCCGAGTTCTGCGGCACGGTCGTGGGTGCCGAGGCCATGCTCGCCAACCGGGTGTCCCGGAACCTCTGCTACGCACCGGCGTACACGATCATGGGCGGGACGACCCTGATCCTGCGGAACATCATCGGCGACCGGATGCTCGGACTCCCCCGCGAGCCCGCGGCCCGGTGATGCCGAGGGGCTCTTGAGGACGGGACCGCTCGCTAGCCTCCGCCCATGGACACCACCCACTTCCGGACCTGCCCGCTCTGCGAGGCCACCTGCGGCCTGGAGGTCACCGTCCGCGACGGGGCCGTGCACCGGATCCGCGGTGACCGGGACGACGTGTTCTCCCAGGGCTTCATCTGCCCGAAGGGGTCCACGCTCGGCGCCCTGCACGACGACCCCGACCGCCTGCGCCGACCGCTCGTCCGGCGGGACGGCCGGCACGTCGAGGTCGACTGGGACGAGGCGTTCGCCGAGGTCGAGGCCCGGCTGGTTCCGCTCCGGGAACGGTACGGCGCCGACTCGGTGGCCATGTACCTGGGCAACCCGAACGCCCACACGATCGCGGGCGCCGTGTTCGTGCGGCCGCTGATCCAGGCGCTCGCCACGAAGAACCTGTACTCCGCGTCCACGGTGGACCAGATGCCGCGCCACGTCTCGAGCGGACTGCTCTACGGCAACCCGGGGGCGATGCCCGTCCCGGACCTGGATCGGACCGAGCTGCTGGTGATCCTGGGCGCCGACCCCCTGGAGTCCAACGGAAGCCTGTGCACGGCGCCCGACTTCCCGGGCCGCCTCGCCGCCATCCGTGATCGTGGCGGTCGGATCGTGGTGGTCGACCCCCGCCGGAGCCGGACCGCCGCGGTGGCCGACGAACACCTGTCGATCCGGCCGGGGACGGACGCCGCGTGGCTGCTGGCGCTGATCCACGTCGTCCTGCGGGACGGACGCGACCGGGTGTCGCTCTCCCCCGTCAGCGGCCTCGAGCACCTCGGGGCGCTGGTCGAGCCGTTCAGCCCGGAGCGGGTGGCCCCGGTGTGTGGAATCGACGCCGTGACCACCGAACGGATCGCGCACGAGCTCTCCGACGGCCGCCGGGCCGCGGTGTACACCCGGATCGGCACCCACACGGCCCGCCACGGCACGTTGTGCTCCTGGGCCGCCGACGTCCTGTGCCTGGTCACCGACAACCTGGACGTCCCGGGCGGGATGATGTGGCCGACCCCCTGCCACGGACGACCCGTCCCGGCCGACCGGCCCCCCGGCGGGCGCGGGTTCCGGACCGGGCGGTGGAGCTCCCGGGTCTCCGGCCACCCGGAGGTCCGCGGCGAGCTGCCGGTGGCGGCGCTCGCCGAGGAGATCGAGACCCCCGGGGACGGCCAGGTCCGGGCGCTGATCACGGTCGCCGGCAACCCGGCGCGCTCTACTCCCGACAGCCTGCGACTCGAGCGGGCGCTCGCGTCGTTGGACCTGGTCGTGTCGGTGGACATCTACCTGAACGAGACGACCCGGTACGCGGACGTGATCCTCCCGCCGCCGTCGTCCCTCGAGAAGTCGCACTTCGACTTCGCGTTCTACGGGCTGTCGGTCCGCAACATCGCCAACTACTCGCCGCCCGTCCTGGAGGCGACCGGACCGGGTGAGCACGAGATCCTGGCTCGACTGGCGCTGATCGTGAGCGGGCAGGGCGCGTCGGCGGACCCCGAGCTCGTCTACGGCCTGGTCACCGGCGCCATCGCCCAGGGGGCCACCACGCTGGAGGGCGGACGGTTGCAGGGTCGGGACCCCGGTGATCTCGTCGCCGCCGTCGCGCACCTCGAGGCACCGGAACGCTGCATCGACCTCATGGTGCGCACCGGCCCGTTCGGCGACCAGTTCGGCGAGGAGTCGGACGGGCTCAGTCTGCAGGTGCTCGTCGACCACCCCCACGGCGTGGACCTGGGCGCGCTCGAGCCCCGCCTCAGGGAGGTGCTCCGGACCGCATCGGGCACGGTCGAGGTGGACCACGACGGCCTGCGCGCCGACGCGGCCGACCTGGCGGCGACGCTCGACGGCGCGCCCGGCGATGAGCTCGTGCTCGTGGGGCGGCGACACGTCCGGTCGAACAACTCCTGGATGCACAACCTGGACGTCCTCGTGCGGGGGAAGCCCCGGTGCACGCTGCTCGTCCACCCGGAGGATGCCGAACGACTCGGGCTCACCGATGGCGGCGTCGCCGTCGTGGCGAGTCGCGTCGGCACCGTCGAGGCTCCGGTGGAGGTCAGCGATGCCGTGCGCCCGGGTGTGGTCAGCCTCCCGCACGGGTGGGGCCACGACGCCGACGGGGCCCGGCTCGCTGTGGCGGCCCGGAACGCCGGGGTCAACTCGAACGTGCTGACCGACGGGGCCGTGCTGGACCCGCTCAGCGGCAACGCGGCGCTGAACGCGATCCCGGTGACCGTCAGTCCTGGGTGAGCTCGGCCTCCAGCAGCGCCACCAGTTCGACCGGCCGGTCGCCCTGGATGCTGTGTCCGGCCCCGTCGACCACGACGACCCGGGCGTCGGGCTGGCGGCGGAGGAGCTCGGACACGTCGTCGTCGTCCACGACCGGGCTGTCGGCGCCCCGGAGCAACAGGATCGGCGCCCGGATCGCACTGATCGCGTCCCAGAGCTCGGCCGGGTCCCGGCCGTCGCCGGCGCCGAGCGGCCGCCGGTCGTAGTTCCAGGACCAGGTGCCGTCCTCCCGGCGGTGGGCGTTGTGCAGGATGCCTCGCCGCAGCGACGCCGAGGACCTGGTCGGGTTGAACTCGACCGTGCGGTCGAAGATCTCGCCGAAGTCGGCGAAGGACTGCGGCCCCTCGATGAAGGCGTGCACATCGGCCGCCTTGTCCCTCGTCACACCCGGCGTGATGTCGACGACGACGAGGCGCCGCACCAGGTCGGGCCGGGCGGCCGCCAGCGCCGTGGCCGTCAGGCCGCCCAGCGACATGCCCACGACCACCTGGGCGTCGGGGGCGTGCTCGTCCATGAGCGCCGCCACGTCCTCGGCGGCCGCCATGGGGTCGTAGCGCCGGTCGTCCCGCCAGGACGAGCGCCCGTGGCCGGGCAGGTCGACGGCCAGTTGACCCCGCGGCCGCAGGCCGAGTGCCACCGTGTCCCAGGTGTGGGCGTTCTGGGCCCCGCCGTGCAGGAGGACGACGTCGACGGCGTCGCGGCCCCACCGGATGGCGGAGAGGCTGCGGCCGTCGTCCAGATCGTGGTGCAGGCGCTCCACCTGCACCGGAGGGTCCAGTTGCAGGCCGTACTCCTCGCAGTTCTCGCCGAGGAGGGCGAACTCGTCGTAGACGAAGTCCGGGTGGTCGGGATGCAGGTCGCTCACCGGAGGATTCTGGCACCGTCGGAGGTCCGACGGGACGGTGGTGGGCGTAACAGGACTCGAACCTGTGACCTCTTCCGTGTCGAGGAAGCGCTCTAGCCGACTGAGCTATACGCCCGGCCGGGCGAGCGTAGCAGAGGGGCCTCAGGTGGCCGAAGCCCCGGGAACGCCCTCGGCAGCCGGCGCAGACGGACGGATCACGCCCACGGCGAGCACGACCGCGAACCCGACCGCGGACAGGAGCCAGAGCCCCGGACCGGGCCCGGTCCGGGACGCTCCCTCGCCGAGGCCCCACTCGACGATCGAGAACACGACCGCCGAGATCCCGACGAGGACCGCCAGGATGCGTCCGGCCCGCTCCCGTTCGGCCGCCACGAGCACGCCGGCGACGGCGAACCCGATGCCGAGCAGGACGGCGACCCAGCCCCGGCCGAGTGTCCCGTCGGACAGCGCCCACCCGGTGGACTCGGAGCGCACCACGATCCGGCCGAAGTCACGCCACACCAGCAGGCTGGCCACGCCGCACAACACTGCGGCGAGCAGCAGGACCGTCGTCAGGACCAGCGGTCCGCGTTCGCTGCGAGATGGGGGGATCACCGGCGCCGGGGTCGTTCCACCGAGCGGAAGGGACTGCTCGAACCGGGCGGTCTCCGGTGGGGGGCCGACAGGGTCGCTCACGCCCACAGCATGGCGCAGCCCACGGCGCCGCAGGTGGCAGCCGCCGATGCTCGGGCCGGCTCAGGGGTCGACGATGGTGAACGGAGCATCCCGGGCGTCCTCCTGGTTGAGGACCACGTCGTTGGTCACCCGGACGTAGCAGGTCGTGTTGACCTGGATCCCCGGCGGCGCCTCGTCGCCCGCCGCGAAGCAGCCCCACGGACTGTCACCCTCGGGAGTCGGACCACGGAAGAACTGGAGATCGACCGAGCCGCTGCCGTCGGGGGTGCCGTTGGGGTTCAGCTCGCTGAACGGGGAGCAGTCGATCCCGACCTCGAAGGTCGGGTCGGTGGTCGGCTTGCGGCAGATCGTCACGAACATCAGGGTGCGTGGCGCCTGACCGGTCCACTCGACACGGGCGCTGGCCAACCCGCCCGCCGGTACGGGCACGGGGTTGGTGGCGAGGATGACGCCCCCGGTTCCCGGTGACGTCGGGGCCACGGCCTGGGTGGTCGGGGGAACGGCGGTGCTCGACGTGCCACTCGACTCGTCGCTGCTGCTGCAGGCGGTGCCGGCGGCGAGGAGGGCGACAGCGACGATGGCGAGGCGTTGGTGCACGGTTCGGGTCACGGGAGGGATCTAGCAACCCGGGCCGAACCGGACGTGAACGTCAGGTGGACATCCGGGGGCGTGGCCCGCTGCGGGGAGTGCGTCGGGGTCCCGTGGGGCACGGGAGCAGGGCTCCGGCGTGCATCCACGGACCTGTCGAGGCGACGACCGGAATCGAACCGGTGTAC
>SXMI01000333.1 GCA_005777415.1 Actinomycetota bacterium
AGCTCCATGGCTAGAGTCCCAGCCTCCCACGCTGGTCATGCGGGTTCGATGCCCGTCACCCGCTCCAGGTGGACACCAACGGTGACGGGCCGGGCGGGTAACGTCCCGGCGTCCGGTTCGTGGGGAACCGGTGAACCGTGGGGGGACCCATGGAACAGATCGTGCGCACCCGTTGGGTGGTCGTCGTGGTCGCAACGCTGGCGCTGCTCGGTGCGGCGTGCGGCGGCAACGAGTCGTCGTCGAGCGGCGACGGGTCGGGCGGTGATGCACCGGCCTTCGACCCGCTGCAGGTCCCCTCGGAGTTCCCGACCATCACCGAGGCGGTCGCCGCCGCCAAGGAGGGCGACCTGGTGCTGATCGCCCCGGGCACCTACGCCGAGGCCGTCGACGTGACCACCCCCAACATCACGATCCGCGGAGAGGACCGCAACACGGTGATCCTGGACGGCGGGTTCACGCTCGAGAACGGGATCCGGGTGCTCGACACCGACGGCGTCGTGGTCGAGAACATGACCGCCCGCAACTACACCTCGAACGGGTTCTTCTGGACCGGCTCCGACTACTACCGGGGCTCGTACCTCACCGCCTACCGGAACGGCGACTACGGCATCTACGCCTTCGACGCCTACCACGGGCAGTTCGACCACAGCCTCGGTTCGGGCAGCCCGGACGCCGGCTTCTACATCGGCGAGTGCTTCCCCTGCGACGCCGTGATCACCGACGTCGTCTCGGAGTACAACGGCCTGGGCTACTCGGGCACCAACTCCGGCGGCGACCTCTACATCGTCAACTCGACCTTCCGGAACAACCGGGCGGGCATCGTCCCGAACACGGGCGCCTACGAGCTCTGCTACCCGGAGCGGGAGTCGACGATCGTCGGCAACACCGTCCACGACAACAACTACCTGGACGGCCCCGGCATCGACGTCGCCCTGCTGGCCCAGGGCAACGGGATCCTGGTCCCCGGCGGGGTGCGCAACACGATCGAACGCAACCTGGTCTTCAACCACGAACGCACCGGCATCGGCCTCGTCCCCTACCCCGAGGAGGACGCCAACGACACCCCGCCGGCGAAGACCGAGTGGGACACCCCATGCGCGGAGGTCCGCGACCTAGAGGTCCCACCGATCCCCGCCGAGGACTGCAAGTCGCTCGAGGGGCTGCTGGCCGCCTGCGCCGTGATCTGGAACCCCTTCGAGAACGTGGTCCAGGGCAACGTCGTGTCCGGCTCCGGCCTGGCCGACCTGGCCGCCGCCACGATCGACGTGTTCGGCAGCGGGGAGAGCGTCGACACGCTCGGCAACTGCTTCAGCGGCAACACCTTCGGCACCACGGCGCCGCAGAACCTGGAGACGCTCGCACCCTGCCCGGTCGGCACCGCCGGGTCCGGCGACTGGAACGCCGGCGGGCTCGACCTGCTCACGCTGCTGGCGTCCTCGCCGCCCAAGCCCCCGGCCGACTCGTACAAGTCGACGCCGGAGCCGGGCCCGCAGGAAAACATGCCGGATGCGACCACGACGGCCCCGGTGAAGTTCACCGGCCCGACGGCACCCGACGTGGCGTCCATCAGCGTGCCGGCCAAGCCGGCCGGCTGACCGCGACGTGGACGGCCCGACGAACGGCGGCACCCGGCGACTCGTCGCCGCGTGTGCGCTGCTCGTCGGGCTGGGCCTCCTCGCCACGGTGACGGCGTTCGCACTCGGACCCGACGGGTCGCCCCCGACGGGCGCGACGGTCGCGGCGGAGCAGGCCGGGGCCGGCGTGCACAGTGGCCACGGCAACCACACCGGGCACACTGCGCCACCCCTGGGGACCGAGGTGGCGGAGCGCCACACCGGCCCCCAGGGTCGCTTCGGGCAGTTCGTCGTCAAGTGCACCTACAGCCACACGGCGCCCGACGACCCGATCGTGCACCCCGGTGCTCCGGGACGGTCCCACAGCCACGACTTCTACGGCGCCACGACGACCGCCGCGTCGTCGACGGCCGAGTCGCTGCTGAGCGCCGACACCACCTGCGACAAGAAGGTCGACACCGCCGCGTACTGGCAGCCCACGCTGTTCAACCGGGGCGTTCCGGTCACACCGACCCACATCAACGCCTACTACCGGGCCGCCCCGGGTGTGGATCCGACCACGGTGGTGCCGTTCCCCCTCGGCATCGAGCTCCTCGCCGGCGACCCGACCGCGACGACCCCCCAACCGGGTGAGGTCGCCGGCTGGGTCTGCGGCGCGCAGACGAACATCCGCTCCGAGCCGCCGGACTGCTCGGACCGGGCGCCGCTGCACATGCTGCTCACGTTCCCGGACTGCTGGGACGGCGAGCAGCTCCGCACCGCCGACCACCGCAGCCACGCCGCCTACTCCCGTGACGGCCGGTGCCCGGCGAGTCACCCCGTGGTGCTGCCGCAGCTGACCATGGCCATCGCCTACCCCATCGGCTTCGGCGACCATGAGCTGACCCTGGCGTCGGGCAGCACCTACTCGGCCCACGGCGACTTCCTCAACGCCTGGGAGCCCGAGGGCCAGGCCCGGGAGGTGACGGCCTGCATCGTCAACGACGTCGTCTGCGACCTGGCGTCCAACCGGGACGAGGACGGGCCGTTCCTGACGGAGTGAACGGGGCCACCCCCTAGTCGACGACCCGCAGGCCGCCGACCGCACCCCCTAGTCGACGACCCGCAGGCCGCCGACCGCATCCCTAGGCGACGACCCGCAGGCCGCCGACCATGCCCTTCGTGGTGGTGCCGTGGAGCGAGCAGTAGTACGGCACCAGGCCGGGCTCGTCGAAGGTGACCGTCACCTCGTCGTCGGGCTGGAAGGCGTCGGCCTCGATCGGGGGGAACGCCCCCTCCGTCACCGGCAGGACGTTGTGGACGCTGCGGCCGTCGTTCTTGAACGTGACCGCCGTCCCGACCTTCACCGTGGCGTACTGGGGCTTGAACTTGTTGTCGAGGGCATCGATCTCCACGGACGTCGACCCGGTCAGGTCCACGTAGTCCGACTCCGGCACCGACGGAGCCGCCGACGCCGTCGAGGTGGTCGGCTCGCCGCTCGAGGCGGACCCGGCGCCCGACGAGCCGTCCCCACCACAGGCGGCGACGACGAGCGCCACACCGATCGTGACGACCACGGCGATCGACCGGACCGGCCGGTTCGCCACGACCTGCCCGGAGACTGACGATGATCGACCCACCGGGCCACTGTACCGACAGGCGATTCCGGCCGTGCCAACATGCGACATGGTCGCCCGCCGCTCCCTCCGCCCTCCGCAGACCGCGTTGGTGCTCGGCGGGGGCTCCGACATCGCGGCGGCCTGCGTGGCGGCACTGGCCGGGCACGGCCTGCGCACGGCGGTGCTCGCGGCCCGGGACCCGGATGCCGCCCGGGCTCGCATGGCGGCCGCCACCGACCGGGTGGACCTGGTTCCCATCCGCTGGGACGTCCTCGACACCGGTGCGCTCGACGACCTGTGGTCGACCACGACGCAGGCGGTGGGCACGCCGGACGTGGTCCTCTGCGCCGTCGGGTCCCTCGGCCACCACGCCGGACTCGGCATGTCACCCACCGACGTCGAGGCCATGGCCCGGACCAACTACGCCGCGCCCGCTGCGGCACTGGCGTACGTCGCCGAGCGACTCGCCGCCGACCCGGGCGACGGCCGGGCCATGGTCGTCCTGTCGTCGGTCGCCGGGGTCCGGCCCCGCCGATCCAACTTCGTCTACGGATCGTCCAAGGCCGGACTCGACTCGTTCGCCCGGGGCCTGGGCGACGCGCTCCACGGGTCCGGGGTGCGCATGCTGGTGGTCCGCCCCGGGTTCGTCAGGTCCCGGATGACCACCGGACTGGATCCGGCCCCGTTCGCGACCGACCCCGAGGTGGTGGCGGGTGCCGTCGCCCGGGCCGTGGCCGGCGGACGTGACGGCGTGCTGTCGGTGCCGCCGCTGCTCGGTCCGCTGTTCGCCGTCCTGGCCAACCTGCCCCGCGGCCTGTGGCGTCGGATCGCCGGCGACCGGTGAGCACCCCGGGACGGCCTGTCACCCGGTGCGGCTAGGGTCGCCTCCGTCAGGCGTCCAACCGGACGGCCCCACACGACATCCCGACACGACATCCCCACACGAGGAGAGCACGCAGGTGAGCATCGGACCGGTCGAGTACGCCATCATCGGGTTCCCCGGCAACCAGTTCAACGGCGAGATCGTCCCGGCCCTCGAGGCGCTGGTCGACTCGGGCACCGTCCGCATCGTCGACCTGCTGTTCATCACGAAGGACGCCGACGGCAACATCGCCGACTTCGAGTACGAGGATCACCCCGACCTCGCCGCCTTCGGCTCGCTCGGCCAGGCGGTCGACGGCCTCCTCAACGACGAGGACATCGACATGGCCGCCGAGGTGCTCGAACCCAACTCCTCGGCGGTGTTCATCGTCTGGGAGAACTGCTGGGCCCGGGAGTTCTCCGAGGCCGTCCTGGGATCGGGCGGCGTCGTGATCGCCGGCGAGCGGATCCCGCACCAGATCGTCGTCGACGCCATGGCCCAGATGGGCCTGGGCGGCGACTGAACCAGACCGAATCGAACCGAGGAGCAACCGACATGATGCGACGTCGAATGGGACGACCCGGGCTCGTGGGCACCATGGCCCGCACCGCAGTGATCGCCGGCACGGCGACCGCCGTCTCCGGCGGTGTGGCCCGCCGCCAGCAGGCCAAGGCCCAGCAGGCCGCCGACGCCCAGGCCTACCAGGAGCAGCAGTACGCCGAGCCGGCTCCCGCACCGGCGCCGGCGGCCGCACCGGAGCAGGACACGATCACGCAGCTCAAGGAACTCGCCGCCCTGAAGGACCAGGGCATCCTCACCGAGGAGGAGTTCGCCGCCCAGAAGGCGAAGATCCTCGGGGCCTGACCGGTTCCCGGGGAGCGACCCCGGACCGGTTCCGGGGGATCAGTCCTCGGTCCCCTGGTCGAGTTGCAGGGACGCGCTGTTCATGCAGTAGCGCAGGCCGGTCTCGGGTGGACCGTCCGGGAACACGTGCCCCAGGTGGGCGCCACAGCTGGCGCAGACGACCTCGGTCCGGGTCATCCCGTGCGAGCGGTCCGTCCGCTCCTCCACCGCTCCGCCCTCGACCGGCCGGCTGAAGCTGGGCCATCCGGTTCCGGAGTCGAACTTGGTGTCCGACTCGAACAGCGGGGCGCCGCAGACCACGCACCGGTACATGCCGTCGTCGTGGCAGTCCCAGTAGGCACCGGTGAACGCCCGCTCCGTGCCGGCCTCCTGGGTGACCTGCCACTGGAGCGGGTCGAGGCGATCCCGCAGCTCCGCATCGCTGGGCCGCTCGAACTGCTTCGGATCACTCACGCTGCCTCCCGGTCGACTCGTTGCACTCCGGGCCCGACCGCACGGCCGGCCCGGACCACAGTCTGCCGCCGCCCTGCGCCCACTGGAGGCCACCACCGGCTCACGGGCGGCCCACGCCCGCGATCCGGACCAGCACCGCGACCGTCCGGCCCCGCTCCTCCCGGGTCCTCGACCGGTCGAGCCGGAATCCGAGCGGGTGCTCCCAGTCGGCGAGTTCGTCGAGCGTCGTCGACGGTTCGGCGAGCAGGTGTCGGACGAGCGCACCCTTGAGCAGCTTGTTCCAGTGGGACACGGCGACCAGTTCCCCCGAACGGTTCGGCTCGAGGAACTCGACGCTCACCTGCTCGAGGTCCGCCGGCGGCCGCCAGGCCGCGTCGTGCTCCTTGGGCAGCAGGTTCCACACCCGACGACCCCGGGCCACCCTGCCGACGGCCTCGCTGAGCGGCTCCGCCCACCGGCTCGACAACCTCGGGCCACGCCCCAGGACGGCCCCCATCTTCAGCTTGTAGTCCGGGACCGGATCACCCGGGGCGACCGCGCCCCAGAGGCCGGACAGGATCAGCACGGAGCCACCGAGCCGTCGCCTCGACGCCACCGGCAGGCTCGCCTGGTCGAGCTCGTCGTAGAGGACGCCGGTGTACCGCTCGATCGCCGGGAGGGTGGGGGCGGTCCGCACCGACCGGTTCGCCGCGGTCGCCGACTCCAGAGCTGTGCCCTGCACGCCCAGGAGCTTCCGGCGGGCCGCCTCGCCCCCTCGCATGGCGCGCTCGAGGTCGTCGAGGACGCCGGAGCGGGTCGCGTCCAGGTCGAGCGTCATGCACCCGGGCGCCCACGGCGGACCCGAGCCGCCGGACGCCTTGCCCTCCGAGGGCGGCAACAGGATCAGCGGGAGCCGACGGGCCACGAAGTCAACCGCCCGCCGCGGCATCAGCGGGCGACGCCGGGGAACGGGCCTCCATCGTGTCCTCGGCGACGAACAACGAGGACGCGTCGACGAACTCGAAGTCGGTGGCGTCGAGCGTCGACAGCGTGCCCAGGTCCCGGTCGTCCCACCGGGCGTCGGGCGTGCCCCGCAGCGCGAAGCGACCGCCGGTGTCGGAGACGATCAACCCGTGGCGCTGCAACGCCCGGGCCACGACGCGGGCCTGGGGCCCGAGTTCATCGAGCGGCACGTCGGCCCGGAGCCGCATCCAGGCGCCCATCGGGGGCGGCTCGACCCCGGGGACCCGCCCGTCGGTCTTGCGGGCCGGCCAGACCCACCCCTCGGTGCGGATGACCGGGGTCGTCCCCAGCACGACGTGGTCCACCGACCCCGAGGCCACCTGGTCGTAGGTGACCAGGCCGGGCAGGAGCGGCAGGCCGGAGGCGGTGGTCGAACCGTCGGAGTAGCCCAGGTCGTCGAGCTGCCAGACGGCGCCCGAGTCCGCCTCCCACCTCCCGAACCACCGGCGGGCCGCCAGCAGCTCCCAGGAGGTGTTGCTCGACGGGTCGTAGGCCACGTAGTGGTTGTCGATCCCGTAGGCGGGCAGCGACTGGATGTACGCCGGATCGGTGATGGGATACGGGCCGGGCGACGAGGACCCGGGGAACCGGACGATGTCCACGTCGACGCGAGGGGTCCGGTCGTCCACCACGTTGAACGGGATCCCGTAGACCACCCCGTCGGTCACACCGCTGTAGAACCCGGGCACCAGGTCGAGCGGTGTCCCGGCCGCATCGCGCTGGCTGGCGATCCACCGCGGACTGTCCGCGGCCGCCGGCAGCCCGTCGACGGTCGAGTTGAAGAACGAGGACGCGGGCACCAGCGCCGGGAGCGGCGGGAAGGTCGGCGTCCGGAACGGGATCGGCCGGTTGGCCACGACCATCGCCAGGCCCAGTGCTGCGAACACCACCACGCCGACGAGCCCCGGCGTCACCCAGCCGGCCGACGGGTCCCGCCGACGGCGACGCCAGCGCAGGCCCGCCAGGACCAGTCCCACCACGAGCGCCACGACCAGGATCCAGAACCCGAGGACCAGCACGAACTGGTCCGACCCCGGCAGCCGCATCACCGGACCGTCGACGGGTTCCACGGCCGGGGACACTACCGGGCCGGCTCGTCCGGCCCGCTGCGGCGGACGGGCGGCGACCGGCCGATGGGCCGCGGTAACTTGACCGGGCGGTCGGGTCGACCGGCCGCACCCCGCCCATCCGTTCGATCCAGCCACCCGGAGGTCCCCGTGCCCGAGACGTCGATCGAGGAGTTCACCGCCGAGGCCCGGGCCTTCCTGGACGCCAACGCGACCCCGCGCCCCCCGGCCACCGAGTTCGTCTGGGGCGAGGGCTCCGACGAGGTCGCCGTGTTCGACGAGCGCGACCGTGAGGCCGAGGCCCGCGACGCCGAGGCGGCCCGGGCCTGGCGCCGCCAACGCTTCGACCACGGGTTCGGCTGGATCGGCGGGCCCGAGAAGTTCGGGGGCCGCGACCTGCCCGCCGCCTACGAGCGGGCCTACCAGTCGGTCGAGCAGGGCTACGTCACCCCGAACATGGGCGTGTTCACCATCTCGCTCGGGATGGTCGCTCCGACGATCCTCGCCCACGCCATCCCCGAGGTGCAGGACCTGTACCTCCGCGACCTCTACCGGGGCGACCTGGTGGCCTGTCAGTTGTTCTCCGAGCCGGGCGCCGGTTCCGACCTGGCGTCGCTGCAGACCAAGGCGGTCCGTGACGGGGACGAGTGGGTGCTCACCGGCCAGAAGGTCTGGACCTCGAGCGCCCACCTGTCGGAGATCGGCGAGATCGTCTGCAGAACGGACCCCGAGCAGCCCAAGCACCGCGGGCTCACGGCGTTCGTCATGGACATGCGGGCTCCCGGTGTGGAGATCCGTCCCCTCCGCCAGATGACCGGGAGCGCCAGCTTCAACGAGGTGTTCCTGGACGAGGTCCGGGTCCCCGACACGCACCGCCTGGGCGAGGTGAACGGCAAGAGCTGCCGTGAGCGCCTCGGAGATCGCCGAGCGAGTTCGGCGGTTGCAGAAGGGAAACAAATCCGCAGCCGCGAAGGCTGCGGCGAAGCAGCCCGAGGCCGAAGCAGCCCC
>SXMI01000334.1 GCA_005777415.1 Actinomycetota bacterium
ACCGCGAGTCCTACGACCTGCACGCCTCGAGCGGGATCCTGTTCAACCACGAGTCGCCCCGGCGCGGGCTCGAGTTCGTGACCCGGAAGATCACCAACGCCGTCGCCAAGATCAAGCTGGGCCGGGAGCGGGAACTGCGTCTGGGGAACCTGGACGCCAAGCGCGACTGGGGGTTCGCCGGCGACTACGTGCGGGCCATGTACCTGATGCTCCAGCAGGACTCCCCCGACGACTTCGTGGTCGCCACCGGCGAGACCTACTCGGTCCGCGAGTTCTGCGAGATCGCCTTCGGCCACGTGGGCCTGAACTGGGAGGACCACGTCGTGATCGACGAGGCGTTCTACCGGCCGGCCGAGGTCGACCTGCTCGTCGGCGATCCGACGAAGGCCCACGACGTCCTGGGCTGGAAGCCCGAGGTGGGCTTCCAGGACCTGGTCACGATGATGGTCGACGCCGACCTCGCCCTCCTCGAGGGCCGCCTCGACTCCATCCGCTGATCCCGGGGACACCGTCCGCCCCGCCGTGCCCAGCGAACCCGCACCGGCGGTCGACGGCGGCGTCTGCGTCATCTCCGGAGGCGTGGGGGCGGCCCGGTTCCTGAACGGCCTGCTCGGTGTCGTCGACGCCCGCGACGTCACCGCCGTCGTCAACGTCGGCGACGACTGCACCGTCCACGGCCTCGAGGTCTCGCCGGACCTGGACACCATCACCTACACGCTGGCGGGCGCCATCGACCCGGGTCGCGGCTGGGGGCTCGTCGACGAGACCTGGCGGGCGATCGAGCAGGTCCGCCGCTACGCGACCAGCGCCGGACCCGGCGCCCTCGGCGGGTCGGACGCCTCCGGATGGTTCTCCCTCGGCGACCGGGACCTCGGAACGCACCTCTACCGGACCTCCCGACGACGCAGCGGTGCGCCGCTGTCGCAGGTCACCGCCGAGGTCACCGCGGCGTGGGGGCTCGAGCTGTCCATCCTCCCCGTCACCGACGACCCCGTCCGGACCGTCCTCACCACCGCCGACGGCCGGACGCTGAGCTTCCAGGAGTACTTCGTCCGGGAGCAGCACGCCGTCGAGATCGGCTCGGTGCGAGTCGACGGCGCCGAGCGGGCTCGGCCGGCGCCGGGCGTGCTCGAGGCGATCGGCACCGCAGGGGCCCTGGTCGTCGCCCCGTCGAACCCCGTGGTCTCGATCGACCCCGTCCTGGCGGTGCCCGGGGTGCGCGACGCGCTGCTGGCCCGGCGGGACCGGGTGGTCGCGGTCAGCCCGATCGTGGGCGGGGTCGCGCTCAAGGGCCCGGCCGACCGACTGCTGCGCGAGCTGGGCCACGAGCCGTCCGTCGTCGGGGTGGCGCGCTGGATCGCCCCGCTGGCCGCCACGCTCGTCGTCGACCACGCCGACGCCGCGCTCGCCGAACAGGTCGAGGCCGCCGGGGTGCGCTGCCTGGTCACCGACACGGTGATGTCCCGGACCGGCGTGGGAGCGGCGCTGGCCCGGACCTGTCTGTCGGCCGCACTCGGTGGGCCCGACCCGAAGGCGACGACGTGAGCGGACCACCGGTGCCGACGCCGCTGCAGGTCATCCCCGTCCTCGGCATCCCCGAGATCACGAGGGGTGCCGACCTGGCGGGGCTGGTGTGCGACGCCACCGAGCTGCTCGAGGGCGACGTCGTCGTGGTCACCCAGAAGGTGGTGTCCAAGGCCGAGGGGGCGGTGGAGGCGGTCGATGCCGACGACCCGCTGAGCCACAAGGTCATCGTGGAGCGCGAGTCGGTCCGGGTGCTCCGCCGACGGGGCGAACTCGTCATCAGCGAGACCCGGCACGGGTTCGTCTGCGCCAACGCCGGGGTGGACCTGTCCAACGTGGAGCGCGGCACCGCCGCGCTCCTGCCCGAGGACTCCGATCGGTCGGCCCGTCGGATCCGGGACGGGATCCGGGCGCGGGCGGGCGTCCGCGTCGGCGTCATCGTGTCCGACACGTTCGGCCGGCCGTGGCGACGCGGTGTCACCGACGTGGCCATCGGCTCGGCGGGAGTGCGCGTCGTGGTCGACCTGCGGGGCACCCGGGACGCCTACGGCCGGGAGCTCCAGGTCACGGAGGTGGCGGTCGTGGACGAGATCGCCGCCGCCGCCGAGCTCGTCATGGGCAAGGCGACCGGTGTGCCCGTCGCCGTCGTCAGGGGACTGGACCCGGCGATCCTGACCGACGACCCGGCCTCGGTCCGCCACGATCTGGTCCGGCCGCCGGCCGACGACCTCTTCCGGTGAACGGCGCCGGGTAGGTTCGCCCCGATGGAAGCACCGGAGCAGCGCACCGAGCGCCCGCGGACCGTCGTGCTCACCGGCGGCAACGCCGGGATCGGTCGGGCCACGGCCGAGGAGCTGGCCCGCCGCGGCGACCGGGTGGTGTTGGGGTGCCGCAACGCCGCCTCGGCCGAGTCCGCCGTGGCGGAGCTCCGCAGGAGCACCGGCTCGGAGCACATCGAGTGGCGGCCGCTCGACCTGGCCGACCTGGCCTCGGTCCGGAGGTTCGCCGGGTCGCTCGCCGACCTGGACCGGATCGACGTGCTGGTCGCCAACGCCGGATTGGTCCTGGACCACCCCCAGCGGACCGCACAGGGGGTCGAGGCCACGTTCGGGATCAACCACCTGGGCCACTACCTGCTCGCCGACCTGCTCGCCGAGCAGCTCCTCGCCGCCGGCCGGGCCCGCATCGTGATCGTGGCGTCCCTCGCCCACGCCGCCGCGGTGGGCGGGATCCGCTGGGACGGCCTCGAGCGGGACGGCCGCTACTCGACCTGGCGGGCCTACGGCGAGTCCAAGCTCGCCAACATCCTCCACGCCGAGGCCCTCACCCGGCGCTTCGCCGGGACCGGGGTGGTGGCCAACTCGCTGCACCCGGGCGGTGTCCGCACGGGGTTCGCCAAGGACGGCGACACCTCCGGGCTGACGGCCCGGCTGGTGGAGCTCGGGAGCTTCGCGCTCATCTCGCCCGAGGAGGGTGCCCGCACACCGGTCTTCCTGGCCACCGACGAGCAGGCCGGCCGCACGAGCGGTCGCTACTGGTACCGCTGCCGCCGATCCCGGGTCCTGGGGTGGACCCGCCGGACCGGCGATGTGGAGGAGCTCGTCCGACGTTCCGACGAGCTCGTCGCCCGGCTCGGTTGAGCGCTCAGTCGGCCCCGTACCGGCCGACGTGCTCCTCGCCGAAGGCGAGCACTGACTCCACCTGGTGGTCGAGGGACTCGACGTCACCCGGCCGGTAGAACCACGGGCACACCATGGCCTCGGTCACGCCGATGTCGGCCATCCGCCCGAAGCCCGAGGCCTCGAAGGCATCGGTGCACAGCGCCTTGATCTCGAGCGGGTCCTCGGACCGCCCGAACTCGCGGCGGAGCTCCGCCAGGCGGGGGACGACCTCGGCCACCTCGTCGGTGGTGTTGGCCACCGAGATCCAACCGTCGCCGGCCCGGGCGGCCCGCCGCAGGCCCGGCTCGGACAGTCCACCGACGTAGATGGGCACCGGTTGCGTCGGGACCGGGCGGACCATGAGCCGCCCGAAGTCGTAGTGGCGGCCGTGGAACTCGACGAACTCACCGGTGCAGACGAGCCGGATGATCTCGATCGCCTCGTCGGTCCGGGCACCGCGGGTGCGCATGTCCTTGCCGAGCCACTCGAACTCCTCGGGGATCCACGACAGCCCGACCCCGAGTCCGACCCGCCCGTCGGCCAGCGCGGCGGCCGACGACACCGTCTTGGCCACCAGGAGCGGATCGCGGATCCCGAGCTTCAGGACGTTCGTGAAGAACCGGATCCGTTCCGTCACCGCCGCCATGGCGGGGATCGCCACGAACGGGTCGAGGAACGGCGTGTCGGCCGCCCAGAAGCGGCCGCCGTCGGCGGTGTACGGGTAGTCGGCCGACACCTGCTCGGGGAAGAACACCGATTCGGGCACGGCGATGGACGTGAAGCCGGCCTGCTCGGCCGCGCGGGCGAGCGGCAGGAAGTGCTCCGGCGGGAGCATCGGGAGGGCGACGGAGAAGTCCACCGGCTCAGGCCAGGGTTCCGCCGTCGACCTTCACGCAGGTGCCGTTCACGTGCGAGGCGTCGTCGGAGGCGAGGAAGGCGATGGTGCTGGCCACGGTCTCCGGCCCGCGCTGCTTGTCCAGCGCCATGATCCGGTAGACGAGCTTGGGATCGGCGCCCTCGGGCAGCTCGAAGGCCTGCTGGATCGGCGTGAGCACCGATCCGGGGGCGACGCTGTTGCAGCGGATGCCCTGCTTGCCGAACTCCACGGCGAGGGTCTGGGTGAGCGCGAAGACGCCGCCCTTGGAGGCTGAGTAGGACACGGTCCACGGGTGGCCCGCCAGCGCCGCCGTCGAGGCGGTGTTGACGATGTTCCCGCCGGAGGCCAGCAGGTGGTCGAGGGCCTCCCGACACATGAGGAACGTGCCGGTCAGGTTGACGCCGATGATCCGGTTCCAGTCATCCAAGGTGGTCTGACGCAGGTCCTTGAACTGCAGGATCCCAGCCACGTTGACGAGCACGTCCAGGCGACCGAACTGCTCGACGGTCGAGGCGACCACCTCGGCCACCGAGGCCTCGTCGCTCACGTCACCGACCTGGGCGAGCACCTCGGAGCCGGCGTCACGACAGGTCCGGGCGGTCTCCTCGAGCCCCTCGGCGGCCACGTCGGTCAGCGAGAGGGTGGCCCCCTCGGCCGCCAGCCGCTCGGCGGTGGCCCGACCGATGCCGGATGCCGCCCCGGTGATCAGCACGACCTTGCCTGCGAACCGTTCCACCACGCCCCCTGGGTCGTCCGTCCCGTCGATCCGACGGGTTGCCTCGTCCATCTGACGGGCCGTCAGATCATACGCCCCGGGCCACGGGGTGCCTCGCCCGGCGGGGAGGCTCAGCCCGGGGCGTCGGGTGCTGCGTCCTCGGCGGAGGGGTCCGTGCCGGCGGCCGATCCCTCCGGGCCGGGCTGCGGCGGTCCCCGGAACCAGTCGAGGACGGCGGCCGAGCCGGTGGGCAGGTCCGTGAACGGCTCCCACCCCAGATGGATCCGGGCCCGGCCGGCATCGAGCGCCGAGCGGGCCAGTTCGCCGGCCCGGGCGGGAGCGAACTCGGGCGCCGCGTCCACGCCCGCCGCGGCGGCCATGGTCGCGTAGAGGTCGACCACCGAGGTCTCCCGGCCGGTGCCGATGTTGCAGAGCAGCCCGCTCCCCCGGTCGGCGGACCGCACGAAGGCGTCGACGACGTCGTCCACGTACACGTAGTCACGGGTCTGGGACCCGTCACCGAAGATGCGGCACGGCTCGCCGGTCAGGAGGCGGCCGGCGAAGATCGCCACGACACCCGCCTCGCCGTGCGGGTCCTGGCGGGGTCCGTACACGTTCGCGAGCGCCAGCGAGGTGTACTCGAGCTGATGCAGCTCGCGGTAGGTGTGGAGGTAGTCGGTGACGACCTTCTTGGACACGCCGTAGGGCGAGACGGGCGCCTGGACGTGCGCCTCGCCCACGGGGAGGTCGTCCGGATCGACGTCGCCGTAGATGGTGCCGCCCGAGGATGCGAAGACGACCTTCTGGGCGCCGGCACGTCGCGCGCCCTCCAGCACGTGCAGCGAACCGATGACGTTGATCCGGGCGTCGAGCGCCGGATCGGCGACCGACACGCGCACGTCGATCTGGGCCGCCAGGTGGAACACCACGTCGGGAGCGCGTCGCTCCACCACCTCGACCGTCGCCGGGTCGCAGATGTCCAGCTGGTGGAAGTGGAACTCGTGCTCCCGATCGGACCGCGCCGAGGAGAGGTTGGCGAGCTTGCCCGAGCTCAGGTCGTCGATCACGTCGACGGCCCACCCCTCGGCGAGCAGGCGGTCGACCAGGGTCGACCCGATGAACCCGGCGCCGCCGGTGACCAGGGCCTTCACGCCGACTCCCAGGTCTCCGGGCCCGGGAACCGGCCGCCCTCGGCACTGGTGCCGTCCGGGACGACCTCGTCGTAGCCGACGACCGTGCCGCCGGTGAGCGATGCCCCGGCCCCGATGACGGCCCCGGACGCGACCACCGAGTCCACCACCGTGGCGCCGGGGAGCACCCGGACCCCGGCCATCAGGACCGAGCCCTGCACGGTCGCACCCTCGGCGACGGTCGAGGACGGGCCGACGAACGATCCCTCCACCGTGGCGCCGGGATCCACCGTCGCGCCGTCGGCCAGTGCCGTCGCCTCGTCACCCGTCAGACCGGCGAGCAGGTCCCGGTGCACCCGGAGGTAGGCCTCGGGGGTCCCGGCGTCGATCCAGTAGGACTCGGACTGGAGGCCGAACACCGCGCCGTCCGCAACCAGCGCCGGGAAGACCTCCCGCTCGATCGACACCCTGCGCCCGGCGGGGACCCGGTCGAGCACCTCCGGCTCCAGCACGTAGGTCCCGGCGTTGATCCAGTTGCTCGGGGCCATCCCGGGTTCGGGCTTCTCGATGAACGCCTCGACGCGCCCGTCGGCGTCGAGCGGAACGACACCGAACCGGGACGGATCGTCGACGGGCGTCAACGCGATGCTCGCCGCGGCGCCCCGCTGTTCGTGGGACCGCCACAGCTCCGCAACGTCGAGCGAGGTCAGCACGTCACCGTTGACCGCCACGAAGCGCTCGGTGATCCCCGCCTCCCGGGCCGCGAACGCGATCGCCCCGGCCGTGTCGAGCGGCTCCGGCTCGACGGCGTAGCGCATCTCCACGCCGGCGCAGGTGCCGTCCGGGTACTGCTCGAGGAACGCGTCCGGCTGGTAGCCCAGCGAGAGGACGACCTCGGTCACGCCGGACGCCCCCAGGTGCGCCACCACCCGCTCGATCATCGGGACGTGACCGACGGGGAGGAGCTGCTTGGGGACCCGGAGGGTCAGCGGGCGGAGACGGGTGCCGAACCCGCCGACCAGGACGACGGCCTGCACGGCTCAGCCACCCGGCGACGGCGGCACGGTCGTCGCCGGCACGGTCGTCGCCGGCACGGTCGTCGCCGGCACGGTCGTGCTCGACCCACCACCGGCGACGGTCGTGGCCGGCGCACCGTTCGACTCCGGGTCGGACAGCGCCGCAACCGTCGGCGGGAGCGCCGGGGTCTGCCCCTCGGGGACGAACCCGAGGACCATGATCTGCCCGTCCTCGGTGAAGCGCACCTCACCGATCCCGGTGGTCACGACCCGCGGCTCGGAGTTCTCGTTGGCCTGGGGCGGCCAGACGAACAGGGCGACCCGGCCGTTCTGCGCCGGCTGACCCTCGACGGGCGGACAGGGCGACCCGGTGGTGAACGAGGTTCCTCCCGGAAGCGTGAAGGAGTTCTCGCCGAGCTGGATCCCGACCGACTCGGCGAACCGCGAGAACGTCGCGTTCTCGCCGGCCTCCTCGTCGTTCGACGGGGCGATCTTGATCAGGCCGTTGTCGAGGATGACGAACGGGCCCGTCCCGTCGCCGACGTTCGCCAGCTGGTCCTGGTAGTTCCCGCAGACGTCGACGCCGAAGGCGTCGAACCAGACGTCCTCGGTGGAGGGGACGACCGCGGCCGTCGACCGGCGACTCTCGCGGGCCAGGAACACGAACAGGGCACCGACCACCACGATCGCGACGATGAGGGCCGGGTAGCCCAGGTTCCGCCGCTGGCCCGGCGACCGGGTGACCCCGGCCTGCTGGACCCGCTTGATCTTCTTCGCCTGCGAGGCCTTTCCCATACGGCCGCTCAACCTAGCGGCTGGCCGGAGGACCGGAGGAACCCAACGGCCACGGGGTCAGCCCCGTCGCAGCCAGCGCTCCCGGCGGACCTCCTCGAACAGCTCCTCGTAGGCCTCGGCCACGGCCGCCGGCGAGGCCCACCCCTCGACGAACCGGCGACCGGCGGCGCCGGCGGCGGGGCGGCCGGCGGGGGCGTCGAGCAGGCGTTCGAGCGCAGCGGTGAAGGCCTCGGGGTCCTCGGGAGGCACGGCCACGCCCGCCCCGGCCGAACGGACGGTGCGGTCGACCTCGGTCCCCTCGTCCACGCTGGCGAGCACCGGGCGACCGGCCGCCAGGATCGAGTACAGCTTGGAGGGCACGCTGGATCGGGCCAGCCCCCGACGGAGCGGGATCAGGTGCACGTCGCCGGTGGCCAGGACCTCGGGGAGGCGCTCACGGGGTTGGGACGGCACGAACCTGATGTTGTCGAGCCCGGCCGCCGACCCGACCAGATCGTCGAGGGCCGATCCCCCACCGTTGATGACGAACACGACGTCGTCGCGGGCGCGCAGGCGACGGGCGGCCTCGACCACGAGGTCCAACGACTGGGACATCCCGACGTTGCCGGCGTACATGACCACGAGGCGGTCACCCAGGCCGTGCTCGTCCCGGTACGCCGTGGCCCGGTCCATCGGCACGATGCGCTCCGTGTCGACGAAGTTCGGGATCACCCGGACCCGCTCCGGCCGGTGCGGGCCGAGCTTGGCCGCCACGTTGACGCGCAGGTCCTCCGAGAGCACGGTCACGGCGTCCGCACGGCGGTAGGACCAGCGCTCCAGCGCGGACGCGGCGGCGATCACCCGCCGGTCGGTGATCGCCCCCAGTTCCACGGCCACGTCCGGGAACACGTCCTGGATGTTGAAGACGAACGGTCGGCCGCGTGCGATCGAGGCCAGCCATCCGGTCACCCCGAGCGGCAGCGGCGGCGACATGGCGAGGACGGCGTCCGGACGGATGCGGGTGGTGAGCGACGCGGCCGAGGCCAGCGCCGTGAACCCACCGAACGCCAGGGCCCGGGCCGGGATGTTCCGCTTGTCCGTGGGGAACGGGTGCAGCCGGGTCACCGCTCCCCAGGCGGTGGACTCCGTCCGCCACCGGCCGCCCTGCCACTCGGGTTCGACATCGTGCAGGCGGTACCAGGGCAACGCCGTCACCACGTGCACCCGGTGGCCCCGGTCGGCGAGCGCCTCGACGATGGCGGTCGCCACCTCGCCGGTGGGTGCGGTGTCGGGCGCGAAGTGCGGGCAGACGACCAGCAGGTTCACGGTCGACCCCGGTCCCGGCCCGCACGGGCCGCGGTGCGGTAGGCGTCGAGCAGACCGCGACCCGTCCGATCAGGGTCACCGGCCCGGCTGCGGGCGAACGCCCGCTCGAGCGCTGCGGCCCGCGTCGCCGGGTCCTCGTCGAACACGTCCACCATGGCCGAGGTCCACCCTGACACATCGCCGGAGCGGACCACGTCCTCGGGGCACGCCACCTCCTCCAGGGAGCCGGCGGCCGACGACAGCACCCGGACGCGCCGGACCATCGCCTCGAGCACGGGGAGCCCGAAGCCCTCGTAGGTCGACGGGACGACGACCACGTCGGCCCGGTCGAACAGCGCGTCGAGTTGCCCGGCGGGGACCCGGCCGGTGCGCAGCACCCGGCCCGAGAGGTCCGGCCGGGCGCAGCGCTCGGCGATGACGGGGTCGAGCGGTCCGGCGCCACCCGTCAGCACCAGTCGCGCCTCGGGGTGCTGCTCCAGGACACCGGCGAACGCTTCCAACAGGAGCAGGTGGCCCTTGTGGGCGTAGGGAACCGCCGGATAGAGCACGACCCGGTGTCCGTCGAGTTCCGCCGCCAGCCGATCGTCCGCCTCATCGGCGGTCCCCGACGGGTCCACGTCGGGGACCGTCCAGGGCACCACCCGCAGCGGTGTGCCCGCCGGCAGGCCGTGGTGTCGGACCCGACCGGCGGTGAACTCGCTCGGGACGAGGACCACGTCGGCGACCCGGAGCGATCGGGCGGTCATGGCCCGCAGGTAGGTCCGCTTGGCCACCGAGAAGTTGGCGGGGAGGTCGAGTGGCTGCAGGTCGTGGACGGTCAGGACGATCCGCCCCGGGTGACGCAGGGGCACCACGCCACCGGCGTGGTGGACGACGTCGGCGCCGAGCTCCACGGCCCGGGACGCCAACCAGGTCTGGTCGGTGAGCACCCGCCGGACCTTCGAGGTCCCGCCGAGCGGAGCGACCTGCGCCGGGAACCGGTCCACCAGGTCCGGGTGGGCGTCGACGAACGGAGCCAGTACTGCGAGGTGCACCTCGGGCCGGTCCGCGGCGGATGGACGGTCGAGGACCCGGGCGAGCGACCGGAGCGCCGCAGTGGTCGACTCCTCGCTGCCGCCGACCACACCGGGCACCAGCCAGGTCAGGTTCACCAGCACGGTCGTCACCGGCGACCCCACCAGCGCGGTCGTCACCGGCGACCTCCGGCGGACGGGTCGGCGAGCACGGAGCGGTAGGCGTCGAGCACGCCCTCCGCAGCGTCGGCCCAGGTGAACTCAGCGGCGCGCTGCGGACCGGCGGCCCGCAGTCCCGCCGCCAGCGTCGGGTCGTCGAGGACCCGCGCGATCGCCGTCGCGAGCGCCTCGGCATCACCCGCCGGCACC
>SXMI01000047.1 GCA_005777415.1 Actinomycetota bacterium
AGATCCACGCCGCCGCTCCACCGACGATGAGCACCAGTCCGATCGCCAGCGGGATGAGCCAGGCCCACTCCGTCTCCCACCGCACGTACTGGGCCACCGACGGGTCGTTGCGCTCGTAGCGAACCTCGACCTCGGTCCCGATGGGGATGGGCGGGTAGGTGCTGAACGACGGGTCGAAGGTGTAGGTCCGCTCGCCCGCCTCGAACGAGATGATCGGTGTTCTCTTCTTCCTGCGCTCGCCCTCGTTGGCACTGACCCGACCCGTGGTGGTCACCGGATCGTCCATCGACGGTGGCCGGATCCACATCGCGACCACCAGCAGGATCACCCCGATGCCGATCGCGAGCCCCGCTCCCCGTCGTCGTCCCCGCCGGTCCACCGGCTCCCTCCCCGTTGCTCGCGGCGACCCGTTGCTGCTCCTCAACCGGCGGCGAACGTAGCAGCCCGGGCCTGAACGCCGTCCGGCATCGCCGTTAGGGTGCGGGGGCACGATCCACGGCGGAGGGGTGACGGACACATGGCAGGCGGACTGGTCGGACTGCTCGACGACGTGGCGGCGCTCGCCAAGCTGGCCGCCGCCTCGATCGACGACGTCGGTGCCGCCGCCGGCCGGGCCAGCGTGAAGGCGGCTGGGGTGGTCGTCGACGATGCCGCGGTCACGCCGGCCTACGTCCAGGGTCTGGCCGCCGATCGCGAGTTGCCGATCATCCGGCGCATCGCCCTGGGGTCGTTGCGCAACAAGCTCCTGATCATCCTCCCGGCGGCCCTGCTGCTCAGCGAGATCGCCCCGGTCGTCGTCGAGGTGATCCTGATGTTCGGCGGGTGCTTCCTCGCCTACGAGGGCGCCCACAAGGTCATCCACGCGCTCCGCCACGACGACCACGACCACGACGAACCGGCGGTCGAGGCCGGCCCCGACGCCGAGTCGACCACGGTGCGCGGGGCGATCCGGACCGACTTCATCCTGTCGGCCGAGATCATGGTGATCGCGCTCAAGGAGGTCCTCGACGAACCGGTGCTCTCGCGCGGGGTGATCCTGGCGATCGTCGGCGTGTTCATCACCGTCGTCGTCTACGGGGTCGTGGCGCTGATCGTGAAGATGGACGACGTCGGCCTCCGACTCGCCGAGCGACCGTCACCGCGGTCGCAGCGCACCGGCCGGCTGTTGGTCACCGGCATGCCGAAGCTGTTGACCTGGCTGTCGGTGGTGGGCACGGCGGCCATGCTCTGGGTCGGCGGCCACATCCTGCTGGCGGGCGCCGACGAGCTCGGCTGGACCGCGCCGTACGACCTGGTGCACTCGCTGGAGGGCCTGGTCGCCGACGTGCCCGCCGTGGGTGGGGTGCTGTCGTGGCTCGTCAACACCGCCGCCTCGGCCGTGGTCGGCTTCGTGGTGGGCTCGGCGATCGTGCTGGTCGTGGCGCATCTGCCGTTCGGACGTCGGGCCGCGGCCGACGGGCACTGAGCCCACCGCCGCACCTGTCAGCTCGAACCGACTCAGGGTGCGTAGGTGACGACGAGCGGGGCGTGGTCCGACCAGCGCTCGGCGTAGGTCGCAGCGCGGTCGACCCGTGCGTCCGTGGCGCTCGCCGCGAACTCGGGCGTGGCGAACTGGTAGTCGATCCGCCAGCCGGTGTCGTTGTCGAACGCCTGCCCCCGGTACGACCACCAGGTGTAGGGCACGTGCTCGTCCTCGGAGAGCGATCGGGCGACGTCGACCCAGCCGAGGTCCTCGGTCCATCGGTCGAAGCGGGCCCGCTCGTCGGGGTGACAGCCCGCCTTGTTGCGGTTGCCCTTCCAGTTCCGCAGGTCGCTGTCCCGGTGGGCGACGTTCAGATCGCCGGCGAACAGGACGTGGCGGCCGTCGGCCCGCAGGTCCTGCAGGCGGTCGGTGGCGGCGTCGAACCAAGCGAGCTTCTCGGCCATCCGGGCCGGATCGTCGGCATCGCCGGTGTGCGCATACGCGCACACGACGGTGAGCGTGCCCCCACCCGGCAGCTCCAGGTCCGCCTCCTGCCAGCGGCCAGTCGCCGCGAACGACGGAATGCCATCTCCGGCGTCGGTGCGGGTGAAGGGCAGGCGACTCAGCACGGCCACGCCGGCGCGGCCCTTGGCGTTCGCCTCGGCGTGGGCGACGTGCCAGCCGGGTCCGAGGACCTGCTCCACCAGGTCGGCCACGAGTTCGTCGGGGGCCCGGACCTCCTGGAGGGTCACGATGTCCGCGCCGCACCCGGACGCCCAGGCGGCCATGTCCTTGCGGGCGGCGGCCCGGAGGCCGTTGACGTTGGCGGTGGCGACGGTGAGGGTCGCACGACGACTGGGCACGGCGGCGCAGGGTACCGGACCGGGTTGCGGGCGCCCGCCGATTCAGCCCGTCGGCGTCGGCTCACCCCAGGGTTGCAGGTCCATCAGGTCGGCGATCTCGATCCAGCCCTCGTCGATCCCGCCGGTCGCCGCATCGGCGACACGCCAGTGCATGCGCTGTTGGTGCAGGGGCTGGGACTCGAGGAACAGGCACCGGACGTCGCCGGGGGCGAAGTCGCACTGGTCCTGGATGGCGGCGAGCAACTGCTCGTGGTGCAGGTGGCCATCGCCGAAGTTCCAGCCCAGGACCAGACCGGCGACCTGCTCGCCGTCGATCGACTCGAAGGCGTCCTGGCCCTTGGCGGCGACCTCCGGGTCGGTTCCGGCCAGGTCGGCGAACATCCTGGGTGTGAGGACCGCCAGCGCCCGGCCGTGCAGGTGCATGGCCCGCATGGCGTAGCCGCGGGCCATGGTGACGTCGAAGGTGCCGGGCTCGATCTGGCCCTCGAGCTGGATCCTGGGCAGGGGAGCGGCCTTCGTGATCCGCTCGTCGAGGCGGTCCATGAGACCGTGACGGAACAGCCAGATGCTCGGCGCCCAGTTGCCGGCGTAGTAGCGCATGGACGGCAGGAAGCTGATCCGGTCGGGACGGAGGTTGCCCCAGACCGGGCCGATGAGCACGTAGGCGATCAGCAGCACGATCAGCACCGGCGAGTCGATCGACCAGAACGCGACGTCCCCGTAGGCACCGAAGAGCACCAGGCCCGAGTAGATGAAGACGACGTTCCACTCCAGCGGCACCCCCATGGGGATGCTCACGAGGATGTTCAGGTGGAACAGCACCATGAGCGCCAGCGCCGCGGTGTGCAGCGGGCCGTCCGTGGTGAACGCCAGGACCAGCGGGAACGCGAACTCGACGGCGGTGGCGGTGTGGGCGAACACGGTCGTGAGCCGCGAGGGGCGCAGGTCGTCGGGGTAGTGGCGGTAGAGCGCCCGCCGGAACCGCTCCGAGCGGGTGACCGGACTGTTGGACAACATGACGGCCATGACGCTCGGGAAGTGGTGCGTCAGCTTGGACACCGCCGCGCCCACCCACATGATCACCATGACGGCCTTGGCCGCCGGAATGGCATCGGCGGCGAACAGGAAGGCGACGGTCATCATCAGGTAGTGCTCGGAACGGGCCGCCAGGAAGATCGTCTTGTCCCGCAGGCCGAGCACGCACAGGACCACCACGATCGGGAGCAGTCGGGTGGCGTCGAGCTCGCGGGACGCCAGGGCGACCGCCAACAGGACCAGCAGCGCGGCGTACAGGCCGACGTCGAACCAGGTCCGTCGGTGGCCGGCGGTGAACGGGACCCAGGTGAACGGCCGCAAGCGGGTGGTGCCGGGCCGGAGCCAGTGCCGCGTGGTCGGGAACATGGGGGCGTAGTGGCCGGTCAGCGGGCCGCTGCCGCAGCCCAGTCCCATCACCTCGAACATCAGCGTCCAGAGCACCGCCTTCTCGAAGGCGATCGGCTCGGACCACCAGTCACCGAAGCTCGCCGGCCCACCGAGACCCGGCGTGAACGCGGCGATGACCAGGAACACGCCGATGAAGAACAGGATCTTGACGATGTAGAGCACGTAGACGACGTAGGGGGCACCGAAGCCCTGGGTGGCCCAGGTGACGCACATCATGCGGAGCCGCTCCGTGGGGGGTTGGGCTCGCCACTCCTCGATGCTGAACGCCGGTTCGTCCGGCCGGGTCAGACCCACGCCCGCTCATCCCCCTCAGATCGGCGCCCCCGTTGCGCTACGTTCGGCAGCGTACCGTGACGCAGCGAGGTCGAACCCGATGACGACGTACGACGCGGTGGTCGTGGGGTCGGGCCCGAACGGCCTGGCCGCCGCGATCGTGCTGGCTGGGGCTGGCGCGTCAGTGCTGGTCCTGGAGGCGGCGGACACACTCGGCGGCGGGGCGCGGACTGCGGAGCTGACCCTGCCGGGCTTCCTCCACGACGTGTGCTCCGCCATCCACCCGATGGCGGCCGCGGGTTCGTTCCTGGTCGACCACGGCGTCGAGGTCGAGTGGTGCGAGCCCGAGGTGGAACTCGCCCACCCGCTCGACGACGGCACCGCCGGCGTGCTGCTCCGGGACGTGGCCGAGACCGCTCGGGCGAACCGGTCGCCGCGTTGGCAGCGACTGCTCGGTCCGGTCGTCGACCGCTGGCCGGCGATCGAGCGGGACGTGCTCGGCCCGTTCGTCCGAGGTCTCCGTCACCCGGTCCCGACGGCCACGATCGGCGTCCGGTCGCTCCCGCCGGCGACGGCGGTGTCCCGGTGGCTCGACTCGCCGCAGGGGGGCGCGCTGTTCGCCGGGATCGCCGCGCACGCCAGCAGCAACCTGTCGTGGCCGCTGTCGTCCAGCGTCGGTGTGGGGTTGGCCGCGGCGGGTCACGTGGCCGGATGGCCGGCCGCTCGGGGTGGGTCAGGGGCCATCACCGGGGCGCTCGTCGACCGGCTCGAGGCGCTCGGCGGTCGGGTCGAGTGCGGGGTGCGGGTCGACTCGCTGGCGGACCTGCCACCCCGGCGGGCGACGCTGTTCGACACCACGCCCTGGCAGGTGGAGCGGATCGCCGGCGACGCCGTGCCGGACCGGACGCGACGGGCCTGGCGGCGGTTCCGGCGCGGGAACGCGGTGTGGAAGGTCGACTGGGCCCTGAGCGGTCCGGTCCCGTGGACGAACTCCGATGCCCGGCGGGCTGCGACCGTGCACGTCGGCGGCACCTGGCAGGAGGTCGCTGCCGCCGAGGCGCAGGTCCGGCGTGGAGGACTGCCCGACCGCCCCTTCGTGCTGGTCGCCCAGCAGTCGGTCGTCGACGACACGCGGGCACCGGACGGCGGCCACACGCTCTGGGCCTACTGCCACGTTCCCGCCGGGTGCACGGTCGACCAGACCGACGCGATCGAACGCCAGCTCGACCGGTTCGCGCCCGGGTGGCGGGACCTGGTGCTGGCCCGTCACGTCACCGCACCGGCCGATCTGGCCGCCTACAACGCCAACGACGTGGCCGGCTCGATCGACGGCGGTGCGACGGAACTGCACCAGATCCTGTTCCGGCCGACCTTCGCCGTGGACCCCTACCGGGTCGCGGACACCGACCTGTGGATCTGCAGCAGCTCGACGCCCCCGGGTCCCGGAGTGCACGGGCTGTGCGGCCTGCGGGCTGCGGAGTCGGTGCTGCGCACGCTCCGCTGACCGGGCGCTCAGGGGAGCACGACGATCTTGCCGGTGTTGGCGCCCGTGAACATGGCGTTGAGCGCGTCCACCGATCGGTCCAGGCCCTCGAACCGCTCGGTCCGGACCACCACGTCACCGGCCCGGTGCCAGGCCCTGAGCTGCTCGCCGATCTCGGGGAACCGGGGGATGTCGTCGAATGCCAGGAACCCGCGCATGGTGGCGCGTTGTTGGATCAGGTTCACGTAGTTGGACGGCCCCGGCGCCTTGTCGTCGTCGGTGTAGGTGCTGATGTGTCCGCAGAGCACCACCCGGGCATGCATGGCGAGACGGGCCAGGAGGGCGTCGAGCACGGCGCCGCCGACGTTGTCGAACACGACGTCGACCCGCTTGGGGGCGAGTTCCCGGAGTCGGGCGATGACGTCATCCGTCCGGTGGTTGATCGCGCCGTCCAGGCCGAGCTCGTCGACCAGCCATGCGCACTTGTCGTCGCTCCCGGCGATGCCGATGACCCGGGCGCCCCGGCGTTTCGCGAGCTGGGCCGCGGCCGATCCGGTGGCGCCCGCAGCGGCCGTCACCACGACGGTCTCGCCCTCCTGCGGGTCGGCGATCTCGAGCATCCCGATGTAGGCGGTGCAGCCGGTCGAGCCGTAGAGGGCCAGGAACGCCTCGAGGTCGTAGTCCGGGTCGGGCGGCGAGACGATGGTGGAGAACAGGTCGTCCCGGATAACCGTGGCGTCCTCCCAGCCGCCCAGGGTGGTGACGATGTCGCCCACCCGGTAGGCGTCGCAGCGGGTGGCGATCACGCGGCCGATCGTCGAGCAACGCACCACCTCACCGAGCTCGACCGGGGGCAGGTAGCCGGACCCCTCACCCAGCCAGGAGCGCACCGAGGCGTCGATCCCGATCACCTCGTTGCGCAGCAGCGCCTCGCCGTCCTCGAGCGTCGGGAGGTCCTCGGTGACGAGTTCGACGTCGGCCGGGTCGACGAGCCCCTGTGGGCGCCGACGCAGGAGGACACGTCGTCGGGTCGTCGGCGCGCTGTCGGGGTCGGCGGTGTCCACGTCCCGACCCTATTGCGCGACGTCGCCGGTTCGACGTCCTGCCGGCCCGGCATCGGGAACCGTCAGGGAGGAGTCGCCGTTACCATTCTCGACGTGGAGACGATCGTCGAGCCGTCGATCCGCCGGTCGTCGAGGCCTGGACGACCGTGAACCAACGATCTCGGCTCGCGTCCCCGGCGTCGGGTGGTCGCGTCGCCGACATCGTGACGGGACGCGGCTTCGACCGGCTCGTCAACTTCACGGATGCCGTTGCCGCCATCGCCGTGACGGTGCTCGTGCTGCCGCTCACCTCGCTCACGCGGGTCGGGAGCCAACAGACCGTCTGGGACCTGATCGGGGACAACTCGGGTCAGGTGACCTCGTTCTTCTTCACCTTCGTGGTCGTTGCGTTGATGTGGGGGGTCCACAACCGGGTCATCAACGGGATACGTGGTTACGACGGCGCGATCTTCTGGTTGAACATCGGCTGGATCGCCACGATCGCCTTCCTCCCGTGGCCGACGAGCCTGTACGGCGAGGCGATCGGCATCGGTTCCACCTCGGTGGGCGAGTTCAGCGGTGGTGAGGGGTTGGGCGGGGTCGGACTCTTCTACTGGTGCACGTTGGCGGCGGCGAGCGCCTTCGGGTCGCTCATGGCCGTGCACATCCGCCGACACCCGGAGCTCCTGTTGACGTCGACGGTCGGGACGACGACGCCGGACTGGCGGGAGCGCTGGCGGGGACCTGTCTTCGCCGCGTTCTTCGTGTCGGTGGGTCTGGTGTCGATCGTGGCCCCGGCGGTGGCGAGCTGGATGCCGCTCGTGATCATCCCCCTGTCGATCGTGTTGCGGCCCGGGAACGATGACGTGGGGGCGACCGCGTCGGCGGAGTGATGCGAACCCGAGCCCGGTGATTGCGCCGGGCGGTGGCGGCGGCCACACTGCAGGGGTCGGGGATTGGCTCCGGCCGGGCCGGGGGGCCTGACGGGCGATGGGGGACACGGCGATGCGGACGACTTCGGTTCGAGGGTTGATGACGGTCGGGACGGCAGCGCTGGTCGCCGTCGCAGCGGCGTGCGTGCCGCCGCCACCGCCACCCACGACGTCGACCACGACCGTGCCGACGACGAACACCGTGCCGCAGACCACGACGACGGTGCCGACGACCACCACGACGGTGCCGACGACGACCACCACGACGACCACGACGACGACCACCACGACGACGACCACCACGACCACGACCACGACGGTCCCGACAACGACCACGACGGTCCCGCCGGCACCGGTGCGCACGGCGCTCGCGGCCACCTGCCAGGGCACGGCGGTCGGCCAGAGCCAGACGAGTGCGCTCTCGACGGGCGTCACGCTGCTCGCCCCGGGATCGGTCACGGCCGGCTCGACGTTCCAGGCCCAGCTGACGGCGGACCCGATCGTCGTGCCGACGACGGGTGGCGGCTACCCGATCCAGAACCTCAACACCATCAAGGTCCGCTTCGACGTGCCCGCCGGGGCCACCTTCGTGTCGGCCTCGCTGAGCGGTGGCTCGAACCTGGGGTCCGGCACGCCGAGCGTGGCGCTGAGCGGCACGCAGGTCGTCCTGTCGATCCCGGGCAACCTGGCGCCCGGCTCCACGGCGACGCTGCCGACGGTGACCGCCACGTTCACCGCGTCGGGTGCGCCCGCAGCGACGATTCCCTGGAAGCTCGCCGGGACCAGCTACGCCAACCCGGGTATCAGCTTCACGGCCCGGGTCGGCAGCGTCCCGTTCCTCGGCACGATCAACGTGCCGACCACCTGCTATGCCTCGCCCAACCCGGTGCTGGGGACGACGACGATCAGCTGAGCCGGTCCGGCCCTCGGGCCGGGACACCACGACCGGGAGCGGAGGGCTCGGTGGGACCGCAGTCGAGTCAGGCCGTTGCTGTCACAGGCGGCGCGTAGCGTGCCCGGCGTGCTGCAGGTCCACCTCGCCGATCATCCGCTCGACCTGCTGCCGTTGCTGGTCGACGGGCTGAGTGAGCCGCCGGAGGACGTGTTCGCAGCCGACTGGGTGGTCGTGCCCTCGCTCGGGGTCCGGGCCTGGTTGGGCCGGGAGCTCTCGGAGCGACTCGGGGCCACCGGTGAGGGTCGCCACGACGGGGTGGCCGCCAACATCCGCTTCCCGTTCCCGGGGTCGCTCCGCTGGACCGTGCTGGGTGCTGCCGCCGCCGCGGAGTCGGGGACCGAGGTCGTCCAGGACGATCCGTGGCAGGAGGAGCGGCTGGTCTGGTCGGTGCTCGAGGTGCTCCGCGATCCGCCCGCCGGACTCGACCAGCGACTGGTCGATGCCGAGTCCGGGGTGGCGCTCGCCGCCCGAGCGCAGGCGGTGGCCACGCTCTTCGACACCTACAACGTGCACCGACCGGCCATGGTCGGGGCGTGGGTCGACGGTCGGGACGTCGACGCCTCGGGAGTGGCACTCGCCGGCCCGGACCAGTGGCAGGCGGAGTTGTTCCGCCTCGTCCACCGGACCATCCGGGAACGAACCGGTGTCGGTGACCTCCCCTCGGTGCGACTCGAGCGGGCGCTCCGGTCGCTCCTCGACGGCGACGAGGCCGTGCGATCGGCGCTCCGCGAGCAGGTACCGGACCGCCTGTTCGTGTTCGGGCAGTCGATCTGGAGCGGCGAGACGGGTCCGGTCCTGACCGCCCTCGCCGTCGACCGTGACGTGCGGGCGTTCGTCCCGTCCCCGTCAGCCGCCGTGTCGGCCGGGCTGGCCGCGGCCTCACGGGCGGCTGCTGCGGTCGGGCCACTCAGCTGGTCGACCCCACGCACACCGCTCGTCGGTGTCGAGCATCCGCTGCTGGCCTCCTGGGGCGTCCGTCCGCTCGAGACGGCCTTGCTCCTGGGTGCAGGTGGGCTCGAGCCCGCCGTGGTCGGTGGCGCCGAGCGGGCCGAGGCGGTGACACTGCTCGGCCGCGTGCAGACCGGGGTGCGTTCGGGAGCGGCCGGCGCCGTCGAGCCGGTGGGTCCCGATCGATCACTGCAGGTCCACGGGGCGCCGGGCCGGACGCGTCAGGTCGAGGTGCTGCGTGACGTCATCCTGGACCTGTTGGACCGGGGTTCGCCCGATGGCACCCCGCTGGCCGAGGCCGACATCGCCGTGGTGTGTCACCGGCTCGACGAGTTCGCCCCGCTGATCGGGTCCGTGTGGGGCCCGTCCTCCGACGAGCCGTACGTGGCGGGTTCAGCGGACACGCCGCGCCTGCGCTACTCGCTGATCGACCGGAGCGCCCGGTCGGTCAATCCGGTCCTCGACGCCCTGGCCGCCCTGCTCGAGGTGGTCTCCGGTCGACTGGACCGTGATGCCGTCGGGGACCTGCTGGCCATGCGGGCGGTGCGCGAGCGGTTCGGGTTGGGCACCGACGATCTCGACCTGCTCGACGACTGGGTCGCGGGGGCGGGGGTCCGGTGGGGTCTCGACGGCGACCACCGGCAGCAGGGCTGGCACCTGCCGTCGAGCTACGAGGTCCACACCTGGGCGGCGGGGATCGCCCAGCTCGCCGCCGGGGTCGCCGGAGGTGAGCCGCTCCGCCTCGCCCCGGTGCCCGGGACCGAGGATCCGCCTGCGGGCGAGTTCGACCTCTCGGTCGGCGCGGCGGCGATCGCGGCGGTGACCGACGGCCGCATCGAGGGGGCGACCCGGCTCGTGGACGCGCTGTGCAGTCTGGTCGAGGTCCGCGAACTGCTCGTCGGCGAGGACGACCGGACCATCGACGAGTGGATCGCCGTGCTCCGCACGGTTGCGGACCGGTTCCTGGCCACCGAGCGGTTCGCCGACTGGCAACGGCTCACCCTCGATCGTTCGCTCGAGGAACTCGTCGAGTCGTCGGGCCCCGATGGCTCACCGAGCGACGTCCGGCTGAGACTGCCGGACCTGCGGCGGCTGCTCGGCCCGGTGCTGCAGGGGTCTCCGACTCGCACCAAGCTGGGTGTGGGTGGCATCTCGATCGCCCGCCCGTCGCAGCTCGCCGGCGTTCCGTACCGGGTCGTGTGCGTGCTCGGTCTGGACAACGACGCGCTCCCGGTCGGTGGCCGATCGGGCGACGACATCGGCGCCCGGTCGCCGCTGGTCGGTGATCGGGACGTGCGGACCGAGGCGCGGGCCGAGTTGTTGTCGGTGCTGACGACCGCCACCGACGCCGTCGTCGTGACGTTCGGCTCGCGGGACGTCCGCACCAGTGCCGAGGTCCCGAGGGCGGCGGTCCTCGACGAACTCCTCGAGGCGGTGGGTGAGGTTGCCGGAGTCACCGCCGACGAGCTCGTGGTGCTGCACCCTCGTCAGGCCTTCGACCCGGCGAACTTCGTCGACGACGCAGCGGCTCGCCGACCGCAGAGCTTCGATGCCCGGGCCGCGCGTGCCGCCGGCGTGTTGGTCGCCCGGGAGGCGGCTCAGGACGGCGCCGTGCAGGAGCCGCCCGAGGCCGGTGTCCTCGTCCCGGCCGAGCTCGACGTCGTGGTCCCGGCCGCCGTCGAGCTCGAGGACCTCCGGCGCTTCCACCGTTCCCCGGTCGAACGGTTCCTCCGCACCGTGCTGGCGGTCAACGCTCCGCGTTCGTCATCGCGCGACGCCGCGGCCACCGCCGAACTTCCCATGGCGATGAGCAGCCTGGACGAGAGCGATCTCGGTCGACGGCTGCTGGAGGTGGCGCGAGCCGCCGGGACCGCTGACGTGCTCCGGTCCGAGGACCCCACCACGCTGAGCCCGACGGTGGAGCAGGTCGTGGAGTCCTTCCGGGCTCGGGGTGCGTTGCCGCCGCCCGCCCTGGCCGCGTCCTCGCTGCTCTCGGTGGCGGCCGCAGCCGCCGGCGTCTACGACGCGGTGACCGGGTCGGGCTACCGCGGGGGTGCCCTGCACGACATCCAGATCGACGTCGACCTGGGAGGTCGGTGGGTCTCGGGGGTGGTCCAGGGGTGCACGCGGGCCGGTGGGGACGACGAACCGGGCCCGGTCGTGGTCCGCTACACGCGGCCGAAGGGTCACCTCCGCCTCGTTGCGTGTGTCGATCTCCTGGTCCTCACGGCCCAGCACCCCGACGTGCGGTGGCGGGCCCTGCTCGTCACCCGTCCGACCTCAGACCTGGAGAGGAAGGGTGCTGCGGCCGAGGTGAGCACCTACCGGGTCAGGGGTGAGTCCCCGGACGAACGGCGCACCTCGGCCGTGGCCGCCCTCGGCGTGCTGCTGGAACAGTACGACCGGGGTCACCGGTCGCCGCTCCCGCTCTTCCCCGAGACCTCGTCGGCGTTCGGGATCCGCGGCCGCAAGGAGGCCGTCAAGGCCTGGGGGGACCCTCGTTCACCTCGGGTCGCGCCGTGGTCCGAGAGCATCAACCCGGCGAACCAGTTGGCCTTCGGCGAACGGGACTTCGGCGAGCTGATGGCGCTGCGCGCTGCCGGCACATCCTTCGAGCAGGAGGCGGACGGCACCTGGGGCACGTTGGCCAAGGTGATCGACGGGCTGGTCGAAGGGGGCGGGGCGTGAGCGCGGACCGTGCCGAGTTCTCGCTCGCCGGCGAGCTGCCGTGGCAGAGAGCCACGGCCATCGAGGCGAGCGCCGGTACCGGCAAGACCTACGCGCTCTCCGGCCTGGTCGTCCGGTACGTGGCGGAACAGGGCGTTCCCATCGACGAGATCCTCGTCGTGACGTTCACCAAGGCGGCCACCGCCGAACTGCGCGAGCGGGTGCGGTCCCGGCTCGTCGAGGTCCACGACGGTCTCGCGTAGCGGGCGGCCGGAGCTGCGGCGTAGGCCTCGACGGGTGCCGATCCGGTCCTCGTCGTCCTCTCGGCAGACCCCGCACGACGTCCCGAGTTCCTCGAGCGCCTGCGTCGAGCCGTCCTCGACTTCGACTCGGCCACCATCAGCACCATCCACGGATTCTGCGCCCAGGCCCGGACCGCCATGGGCGTGCGCTTCGGTGGCAACCCCGACGCGACAGCGACCGAGGCGGGTGCCGGAGTGGTCGCCTCGGTGTGCAACGACCTGCTGATCCGAGAGGCGCTCGACCCGGACTCCACGTGGCTCGAGGACGGGGTGCTCTCGGCCGAGGAGTTCGGCAAGCTCGTGGATGCGCTCCGTCGTCTGCCCGACAGCGAGGTGGCGAGCGTCATCGACGACGACATCCATCGCCACCTGGTGTCGCTCGTGCAGGAGGCGGCCGCCGACATCGACCGACGCATGACGTCCTCGGGGTCGCTCACCTACGACACCCTCATCACCTCGGTCCGCGACGAGCTCCGGGACCACGCCGAGGTCGTCGAGCAACTGCAGGAGCGATTCCAGGTGGCGCTCATCGACGAGTTCCAGGACACCGACTCGGCCCAGTGGGAGATCTTCTCGACCGTCTTCGGGCCTACTACCCGCCGGACCCTGGTGGTCGTGGGCGACCCCAAGCAGGCGATCTACGCCTTCCGCGGCGGGGACGTGCACACCTACCTCGACGCCGTCGGCTCCGAGGGCGTCGAGGTGCTCCGACTCGCCGAGAACCAGCGGTCCGACCGGGCGGTGGTCGAGGCCGTCAACGCGCTCGGCGCCGGTCACACCCTGGGGTCGGACCGCATCGTCATCGAGCCCGTCCGGGCCACCCCTCGGTTGGACGGTCGCCACCTGGCTCTGGCCGCCGGCGGAACTCCGGCACCCGGGATGCAGGTCCGGTTCGTCACGGCGGCCTCGGTCGCCGGCGATTCGTTCAGCGCTCCCGAATCCAGGCAACGAGTGGCCGACGACCTGGTCGACGTCGTGCTGGGCCTGCTCGACGGTGCGGTCATCCACCATCCCGACGGCACGGATCGTCCCGTCCGGCCGAGCGACATCGCCGTCCTCGTCCAGGCGAAGACCGAGGCGGAGCCGATCGCCGACGGCTTCCGCGAGGCCGGCGTCCCGTCCGTTCTGCTCCTCCAGGAGTCGGTCGCCTCGAGCGAGGCCTACGAACAGCTCGGCGTCCTGTTCGCCGCCCTCGAACGACCCTCCGACCGCCGGCGGGCGGCGTCCGCCGCGCTCGGATGGTGGTTGGGCTGGTCGTCGGGCCAGCTCGCTGCGGCCGCCGACTCGGACGAGTCCGCCGAGGCGGCCCGGCTCGTGGAGTTCCAGCACCAGCTCGTCACCTGGGCCGGCGTGCTCACCGATGAGGGTCTCCCCGCCCTGTACGGACGCATCCGCGCCGAGGGCGACCTCCTCGAGCGGATGATGGCGACCGGGTCGGGCGAGCGGCATCTCACGGACCTCGAGCAGCTCGTCGAACTCGTGCACGCCGAACGCCGTGGTTCCCGGGGCATGTCGCCGGCGTCCGCCTCGGCCGCTCTGGCCGCGCTCTCCGCAGGCGACCACGCCGACGAACTGGCCGTCGACGCCGTCCAGCGCCGGGTCGATTCCGACGCCGCCGCTGTGACGCTCATGACCATCAACACGGCGAAGGGCCTGGAGTTCCCGATCGTGCTCCTCCCGTCGCTCTACGGCGGCGGGAACCGGGTCAAGGCAGAACGCCCGTACACCTACTACGAGCCGGCAGGTGCGCCGGGTGGACGTGGTCATCGGGTCGTCGACCTGGCCTGCCGGGACGTGACTGCCGACGGCCTCGGTGCCGGTGCCGGTGCCGGTGACGCTGACGGTGACGGTGACGGTGACGGCGACGGTGGAACGGTCGTGGTTCCCCAGGAGCGGGCCCTCGAGGAGCAGTGTGGCGACCAGCACCGCATGACCTACGTGGCGCTCACACGTGCCGCCCACCACACCGTCGTCTGGTGGGCCGCCACCTCCGGTCAGCACGGTCGAAAGAAGACGGGGCTCGCCAGGCTCCTCTTCTCCGACGAACCAACAGCTCCCGCCGCGGCAGACGTGGCCATGCCTGCAGCCGGTGGAGAGGCCGCGGCGTTCCGGGAGCGGGTCACCGCACGCGGTGCCGACGAGTGGATCTCGGTCGTCGAGGTCGGCCCGCCGGGTGCGCGCCCTGCCCCGTACCGCCCCGACCGCGGTCCGGCCCGCTCGGCGGACGTCGAGGCGCGGCGACTCGAGCGGAACCTGGAGCGGGCCGAGCGTCGTTGGTCCTACACGGGGTTGTCGAAGGCGGCCGGCCACGACGAGGCCGGATCCCACGGGAGCGGTGACCCCGATGACGAGACCGGTGCCGACTCCGGTGCGGACGACGAGCCCGTGGCGCCGCCCGCAGCCACGATCGGCGTCACGTCGCCCGCCGATCCGACCGATGGGGATGGGACCGGGGGGACCGGCGAGGCGACCGGCGCCGAGTGGGACCGCCCCAGCCCGTTCGAGGGTCTGGGCGCAGGTCGCGAGTTCGGCACGATGGTCCACACCGTGTTCGAGCACGTCGACTTCGGCAGCGACACGCTGGGGGACGACCTGCGGAACCGGATCCTGGTCGACACGTCGTGGCGGACGGGCGAGGACACCGTCGACGCCCTCGTCGCGGCGCTGGAGCAGGTGGTCCGCACGCCGTTGGGCCCGGCCTTCGGCGACCTCACCATGGCGGGGCTGGCTCCGGCCGACCGACTCGACGAGCTCCGCTTCGACCTGCCGCTCGCGCCTGAGTCCGCCGTCCCGGCGGCTCGGATCGGCGAGGTCGTCGAGCGTCATCTGGCGGGAACCCCCTACGGGGAGTGGGCGACCGGACTCGCCGACCGGTTGGGGCGGGTCCAGTTGCAGGGAGTCCTCACCGGCAGCATCGACCTGGTGCTCCGCCGAGCGACCGATTCGGGTCCGAGCTACTCGGTCGTCGACTACAAGACGAACAACCTCACGCCGACCGGCGAGGCCCACCTGCTCCGTCACTACGACCCGTCCGATCCCGTGGTGGTCCGTCGGGGCATGCTCGACACCAACTACGCCCTGCAGGCCGTCGTGTACTCGGTCGTCCTGCACCGGTACCTCCGGTGGCGCCAGCCCGGTTACGACCCCGCCGTCCACCTGGGTCCGGTCGGCTATTTCTTCGTCCGGGGCATGGTCGGACCCGACACCCCGGTCGGCCCGAACGGCGGCCGGGCGGGCGTGATCTCCTGGGAACTTCCCGTCGGGCTGATCGTGGAGCTCGACGAACTGCTCGCCCGGGGAGGAACGTCGTGAACCGATCCGACCGGTTCCCCGCAGTTCCGGACGCATTGCAGCCGTTCGTCGACGCGACCGTGCTCACCAGCGGTCAGGCGCGCACGGCTGCGCTCCTGTGCGCCATGGCAGGTGAGCGGCGGCCCGAGGTCGTGCTGGCCACCGCCCTGGCGATCCGGGCGCCGTCCACCGGTTCGGTCTGCATCGAGTTGGACCGGATCGCCGAGCAGGTCGTGCCCGGTCTCGAGGCGCCGTCGGACCCGGTGGTGGCCAACGACTCGGGTGAGTCGACCGCAGGGTCACCCGACCCGGTGGGCGGCGACCCCCGCGACGGCCAGTTCGTCGGCCGACTCGATGGCCGACTCGATGGCCCACTCGACGATGGTCCGGCTGGTCCCTCGGAACTCGACTGGCCCGAACCCGCCGACTGGGCGCGCTCGATCCTCGGGTCGCCCATGGCCGACGTTCCGGACGGCGTCGTTCCGGCGCTGGTCGTCGAGGGCGAACGGCTCTACCTGCATCGCCACTGGGTGCTCGAGCGGTACATCGCGGCCGACCTGACCGAACGCGCCCGGCCGGGTCCCACCGGCTCGACCAACGGCGGCGCGACCAACGACGACGCCGCCGCAACCGGCGAGGTCCACACCGGTGAGGTCCACGTCCGCAGGATGTTCGAGGCCGCGGCGGCCGCCCGGGGCGGCGGCCCGGTCGATCCGCGCCAACTCGAGGCGGCCCTCGCAGCGGTCAGGTCGCGACTGGTGGTCGTGTCGGGCGGCCCGGGCACGGGCAAGACGTCGACCGTCGCCACCCTCCTCGCCGCGCTCGTCCGGGCGATGGACACCCAGGACCTGGGGTCCCGAGTCCGGCTGGCCGCCCCCACCGGGAAGGCCGCAGCCCGCATGACCGAGGCCATCCGGGGGGCGCTCGGGTTGCTCGAGGACGAGCTCGACCCGGCCGAACACGACGCCCTCGCCCAACTCGAGGCCACCACGATCCACCGGCTCCTGGGGAGGTCGAACGACGGCGGCTTCGACCACCGGCCCGGCAATCCGCTCGCCGCCGACCTGGTGATCGTCGACGAGGTCTCCATGGTCTCCGCCGCACTCATGGCCAGCCTGTTGGCTGCGGTGCCGCCCACGGCGACCCTCGTGCTCGTCGGGGACCCCGACCAGCTCGCCAGCGTCGAGGCCGGCAGCGTGCTGGGTGACCTCCTGGGTCGCGACCCTGCGGCCGGTGGTGTCGCGGCACCCCCGGCCGTCCTGGCCGGCAACGCCGTCGAGCTCGCCACGCTCCACCGGGTCGAGGGGGCGGCGCAGATCGGTGACCTGGCGAAGCTGATCCGTTCCGGCGGCGCCGACGCAGTCGTCGAGGCGCTGGCGGGCGGCCTGGTCGGGATCCGGTGGATCGATCCGGACACCCCGACCGGTCCGGCGCAGGCCCGTGCGTTGGATGGCGATCTGCTCGAGCAGGCGGAGTCGCTGATCACCGCAGCCCGACTGGTGGGCTCGACCGGCAACGCGGACGCCGCTGCGCTCCGGGACCTCCTCGACCAGCTGACCACGATCAAGGTCCTGGCCGCGCTCCGGCGTGGCCCCACCGGCGTGGACGCCTGGAACCGGCGGATCGAGGAGCACCTCCGCCGGCGGCAGTTGATCGGCTACGACGAGTGGTACTCGGGCCGTCCCGTGATGGTGCTGCGCAACGACTACCTGAACGGCGTCTTCAACGGCGACGTCGGGGTTGCCGTCCGGGATGCATCCGGCGACCACCATGACGTCTGGTTCCCCCGGGAGCCCGAGCCGCTCGGCGTGCCGTCGGCCCGGCTCGGCGACTACACGACCCAGTGGGCCATGAGCATCCACAAGTCCCAGGGATCGGAGTTCGACCACGTCGTGGTGACGCTCCCGCCGCCCCCGTCGCGCATCCTCACCCGTGAGCTCCTCTACACGGCGGTCACCCGTGCCAAGCAGCAGGTCACGATCGTGGCGACCGAGGCGGCGATCCGGTCGGCGGTCGAACGGCCCGCGGCCCGGGCCTCGGGACTGACCGACCGCCTGAGTTGAACTGGCCGTTCAGCTGGCTCGACTCACTGCTGGGTCATGATCCGGACCATCTCGGCTGCCGGGTCGGTCTGCAGTTCACCCGAGACGTCGACGGTCACGTGGCGCAACGTGCCGGAGTAGCGGAACGGAGCCAGGTACTCCGTCGGCTCCACGCTGTCGTAGGCGGCGTAGCCGCAGCTGAAGCCGACCATGGACAGCAGCGTCGGCGTGGTGGTCGGGATCCGAACCCCTCCGACGGGTGTGCCGTCGACGAGCAGGACGATGTTGAACGGCGCGCCACGACCGAGGCCCCGTCCCGCAGAGGTGTCGGCCTCGACCTCGACCGCGAGTTCCCGGGCGCCCGCAGGGATTGCCGTCACCGCCGACGCAGTCCAGCGCTCGATGCCCATGTAGTTGTAGGCGTAGTGGAGGTGGTCGCCCGAGACGAACAGCGCGTAGCCGCCGTGGCGGTTGCCGTGGGTCGCGAGCACCCCTTCGTCGCCGGGGGCGTAGTCCACCGAGGCGCTGATCCGGTGCGAGCGATTGTTCACACGCGGTGACAACGCGAACGGCAGCGGAGCGGTGTCCGGGTAGAAGACGTTCACGTCCCGGTGCCCGCCCGGCTGCGGTCGCTTCGTCAGGAGTCGCTCCAGGCTGCCGCTCGCCAGTGGGAGGACGCCGAGCTCCCTGGCCTGGGTCCACCAGAGATCCCGCAGCTCCGCCAACCGGTCCGGGAAGTCCGCGGCAACGTCGACGGTCTCGGTCGGATCCGAGCTCAGGTCGTAGAGCTCCCACTCCTCGGCGTCCAAGCGGTCCAGCAGTTCCTCGGTCAGCTTGGTCCCGAACGGGTGACCCCGCTCGATCCCCTCGGCGAGGCTCGGGCCGGGGAACGGGCAGGTGGCCTTCCACCCGTCGTGGTAGATGCTCCGGTGGCCCATCATCTCGAAGTACTGCGTCCGCCGGACCGGATCCGCATCGGCCGATCCGAACGTGCTGGCGAAGCTCACCCCCTGCAGGGGTGACTGCTCGACGCCGCGGAGGTGGCTCGGGGGGTCCACCCCCACCACGTCGAGGACGGTGGCGGCCACGTCGATGGCGTGGACGTACTGGTGGCGCACCTCACCCCGGGCGGCGATCCCGGCCGGCCACGACACGATCAGCGGGTCGGTGATCCCGCCCCGGTAGGTCTCGCGCTTCCAGCGCCGGAACGGCGTGTCACCGGCCCAGGTCCAGCCCCAGGCGTAGTGGTTGAAGGTGTCCTCGCCGCCCCACTCGTCGTAGACGGCGAGGTTGTCCTCGAGGGTCTCGGGGGCGAAGTTGAAGAAGAGGCTCTCGTTGCGGGTGCCGTGCTCGCCGCCCTCGGCGCTCGCTCCGTTGTCCGACAGCGCCATGACGACCGTGTTGTCGAGCTCGCCGATCGATTCGACGAAGTCGAGGACCCGACCGATGTGGTGGTCGGTCTGGGAGATGAACCCGGCGTAGGTCTCCATCTGTCGGGCGTACATGCGGCGGGCGTCGTCGCTCAGCGACTCCCAGGCGGGAACGTCGGGGTCACGTTCGGGTAGGACCGCTCCCTCGGGGATCAGCCCCAGGGCCTGCTGCCGTTCGAAGACGGTCCGGCGGTACTCGTCCCACCCGCCGTCGAACGCGCCCCGGTACCGGTCGATCCACTCGCGCTCCACCTGGTGCGGCGCATGTCCGGCGCCGGTGGCGAAGTACAGGAACCAGGGCTTGGCCGGGAACACCGAGTGCAGGTCGGCCAGGAACTGGATCGCGTGGTCGGCGATGTCGGCGTTCAGGTGGTAGCCGTCAGCCGGCTGCGACGGCTGGGGAACCCAGTGGTTGTCGTGGACCAGGTCCGGGTGGAACTGGTCGGTGTCGCCGCCCAGGAAGCCGTAGAAGCGCTCGAAGCCCCGGCCGAGCGGCCAGCGGTGGAACGGCCCGGCCTGACTGGCGTCCTGGGGCGGGGTGAGGTGCCACTTGCCGACGGCGAAGGTGCTGACGCCGTTGGCGACGAGCGACTCCGAGATGAAGCCGTGCTCGAAGCCCATCACCCCGTTGTGCGCCGGGTAGCCGAGCGAGATGTCGGTGACCGCGGACAGGCCGAGCGTGTGGTGGTTCCGTCCCGTGAGGAGGCAGCCCCGGGTGGGGGAGCACAGCGCCGTCGTCTGGAAGTTGGCGTAGCGGAGTCCCCGGTCGGCGAGCCGGTCCAGGTTGGGGGTCTCGCAGAGTCCGCCGAACGCCGAGAGCTGTCCGTAGCCCACGTCGTCGAGGACGATCATGAGGACGTTCGGCGCCCCCTCGGGCGCGGTCGGCGTTGCGGGCCAGGCCGGCGAGGACGTCTCGAGGGTCCGGCCGATCGTCCCCGAGAACGGGGCCCCCTCGGGATGGAACTCGAGTTCGGCCACGCTCAGAGGATCCGCGAGGTGCCGGCGAGGTCGGAGTAGCGGGCGTTGTTGACGATCACGCCGTAGGCGGACCCCTTCGCCTCGACGACCCGGCCGGCGCCGACGTACATGGTGATGTGCTCGCTGCTCGACGGCCCGTACCCCAACAGGTCCGTCGGTGCGAGCTGTTCGGCGGGAACGGACGGGCCCGATGCGATCTGGCTGCCCGAGAAGTGCGTGAGCTTGACCCCGCCGAGGTACCAGGCCCGCATCAACAGGCCTGAGCAGTCGTAGGTGTTCGGACCGGAGGCCGCCCACACGTACCGCTTGCCGACCTGCTGCAGGGCGAAGAGCATCACCGTCATGCGGCGGTCCTCGAGGGTCGACCACTCGGCGAGCAACTGCTGGGCGATGACGGCCGGATCGCCGATCGGTGTCGGGCCGATCGACTTGGGACTGCCGTCGGTGTTGTAGGCGCCGGGCGCCGGGCGGGCGATGAGGGCGGCGAGTCGCTCGAGCTCGCGCTGGGCGCCGTCGGCGGCGGCCAGCGCTGCGGCACCGTCGCCGGCTCCGGCCAGCGCGACGGCCGTCCGTCGCTTGGCGGCGGCGGCCGCGGCGGTGAGTGCGATGTCGGTCGGCCCGACGGGAACCTCGAGCGTGGTGTCGAGGGCGCTCGTCAGCTTGTCCTGCAGGAGTTGGCGGGCGGCGGTGAGCTCGGCGAGATCCGCAGCGGACGCCGTCAGCTCGGCCTGGTCCCGGAGGACCTGGGTCTCGAGGGTCTGGACCCGACGCTCCATCGAGGTCCGCCGCTCCGCGTCGGTGGTCTCGAGCCCCTCGATCGACGTGATGATGCGGACCCGCTCGTCATCGACCTGGATCTTGGGGCCGATGAGGGCGTCGCCGTTGATGAAGGCGGTGACCGCCCTGGCCTTGCGCTTCTCGGCGAGCTGGGTGATCCGGTTGCGGAGGTCGTCGATCTGGTTGGCGGCGTCCTGGACGCGAGCGGTCAGGACACCGCGGCGGGCCGGCAGCGCGTCGAGCTCGGCCACGCCCTGGCCCAACGGGAGTTGGACGCCCTCGATCGAGTCGTCGACCGGGGCCG